>JAGWTX010000089.1 GCA_028875955.1 Bacteroidota bacterium
GGGCACCATGCGGGAGGTGGATGTGGAAAAAGTAAAAGAATATGCTGCGGAAGATGCGGATATTACCCTACAGCTGAAAAAGGTCTTTGTTCCCCTGCTGAAAGAAAAAGCGGTGGAGAAGGTCTTTGCAGAAGTTGAAAATCCTTTGGTTCCCGTATTAACGGATATGGAATTCGAGGGTGTAAAGATTGATGTTGCTTTTTTACAGGAATACAGCAAAGAACTTGAAAGAGATGCCAGACAGTTTGAGGAAAACGTCTACGCACAGGCGGGGGTAAGGTTTAACCTGGCGTCACCCAAACAGTTGGGCGAAGTGCTGTTTGAAATATTGAAGATTGATCCAAAGGCCAAAAAAACAAAAACCGGGCAATTTGCCACCGGGGAAGATGTGTTACAAAAACTGGCTGCCAACAATCCCATTGTAGCAGATATCCTGGGTTTCCGGGAACTCACCAAGCTTAAAAGCACGTATGTTGATGCGCTTCCGCAGATCATCAACAGCAAAACAGGACGTGTACACACTTCCTATGCACAGGCTGTTGCGGTTACCGGAAGACTGAGCAGCAATAATCCCAATCTGCAGAACATTCCAATCCGCAGCGACAGGGGTCGTGAGATCAGAAAAGCATTCATACCCAGGGATGCAAACAGGGTATTGATCAGTGCGGATTATTCCCAGATAGAATTAAGGATTGTCGCAGCTATCAGCGGGGATCCGAATATGTGTGAGGCATTTAAACAGGGAAAGGACATCCACACAGCCACTGCTGCCAAAGTATATAATATCCCGGAGAACGAGGTAACCAAGGAAATGCGCTATAAAGCCAAGAGCGTAAACTTTGGGATCATTTATGGACAGGGCGCATTTGGTCTGGCGGAGAACCTGGGTATCCCCAGGGCCGAAGCCAAAGAGATCATAGATAATTATAAAAAAGAGTTTGTGGGGATTACTACCTATATGGAAGACACCATCAAGTTTGCACAGACACATGGCTATGTGGAAACGCTGATGGGCCGCAAACGCTGGCTGAAAGACATCAACTCATCAAATTTCACCGTCAGGGGTTTTGCGGAAAGAAATGCCATCAACTCTCCCATCCAGGGTACCGCGGCAGACATGATCAAACTGGCCATGATAAAAATTCATGCAGCCATGAAAAAAGGCAAATGGCAGTCAAAAATGATTCTGCAGGTGCATGATGAATTGGTGTTTGATGCAGTAAAGGAAGAGGCCGACAGCCTGCAAAAACTGATTATCGAAAACATGGTTTCTGCCATGACACTGCCCAACGGGGTTCCCGTTGAAGCCGAAGTGGGCATGGGTGCCAACTGGCTGGAAGCACATTGAGCCGACCACCAACACATACACTTATGACCACCAACGAAAAAACGATCCATACCTTTTATACCGCTTTTCAGCAACTGGATTATACAACCATGCAATCCTGTTATAGCGATGATGCGGTTTTCAGCGATCCCGTTTTCGGGTTACTGGATATACAGGAAACCCGGGCCATGTGGGAAATGCTTTGCAAAAATGCAAAAGACTTTTCACTCGTATTCGGAAACATCCGGGAGCTGGATGAGGAATATGCAACCTGTGAATGGACGGCGGTTTATACGTTTAGCCAGACCGGAAGAAAAGTGGTGAACAAAGTGAAAGCGCATATGAAACTCGCAAACGGCCTTATCGTTGAACATTCGGATGCCTTTGCTGTTTATCGCTGGACCAGACAGGCACTGGGTATACCGGGTCTTGTTTTGGGTTGGTCTGCCTGGATGAATAAAAAAATCCAGAAAAGGGCCAGAAAAAGCCTGGAAAAATTTATGCAATCCTGAAAAAATAATTACACCCAACCCATAAACAAAAGCCATGAATTGGGATTTTTATTTCAAAAGTGTTTGGCTGATTGGTGGACGCTACCTGATGATAGCGGGTATCGCATTTTTGCTCTTTTATGTTCTCTGGCGAAACCGGATACTGTATAAAAAATTCAATCCCGGTATCCCCGATTGCAGGATTACTTCCGGGAAATTTTTTATTCGCTCTTAACCGTGGCCATCTTCTCCCTGGTTTCTGTTGTTTTGATTACCAACCCGTATGTTGCCCCGCATACAACCCGGTATCAGGAGATAGCTACCTATGGATGGATCTATTATTTTTCCGTTTATCCTTTGATGTTTGTCATGCATGACACCTATTTCTATTTCACGCACCGGCTCATGCACCACAAATATTTGTTCCGCTGGTTTCACCTGGTACACCACCAGTCAACCAACCCATCACCCTGGGCTGCCTATGCTTTTCATCCTTTGGAGGCTTTTGTTGAAGTAGGGATCGTTGTGGTGTTTTTATTTACCATTCCGATACACCGAACCCATCTGCTGATCTTTTTCCTGATAATGATCATCTACAATGTATATGGTCATTTGGGATACGAATTGTATCCAAGGGGTTTTAATAAGGGAAGGATCGGACGCTGGATCAACACATCCATCAATCACAACCAGCATCACCAGTATTTTAAAGGGAATTATGGTTTGTATTTTCTATTCTGGGACCGGTTTTTCGGTACCCTTCGGGAAGATTACGACAACCGCTTTGATGAAATAAAAATGCGGCAGCCAGCCCTGGAAACACAATAAGTGCTGATTATTTCTTTTTGTATATAGGCACAGTACTGCAGGGTTCGCCATACATGATGCTCTTCACATGGGGTCTCAGAATATTGGTAATCTCTACGTAAGCGGTTTCCGGAATGGCAACATCCCCGCAACCCTTTACCACAACCCGTTTGTCTGCAAACAGGGAGCCATCCACTTTTTCCAGGTTCTTCAGCAGAATTGTGCTGATGAGTTTTTGTTCATCACCGAATACAATTTGGTGAGCAACAGGTTGCAGATAGCTGGCAACCAGCATATACGCCCACATGGGTATGATGGCATCTGCCGAACAGGTAATGGCCACATTGGCACCGGCATAGATTGACCAGTCAACCGCAAGCAGATCGGCCCTGAAATCTTTTTCTTTCAGGATCAAGCCCATAAACAGGTAATCCTTCAGGTCAAAAACCAGGATCTTTTCTTTGGGATAATATTCCTCCAGATCAAAACTGATCAATCCGCTTTCGGCAACTTTGTTCACAAGGGGCTCACTCATAGTATTTGCGTTGACTGCAAAATTACCATTCTTCCCGTAATCCGGTTTTCGGTATGCGTAAAACAAAGCCCGGCAGAAATTCTGCCGGGCTTATGTCCTATACTACTATCTTATTCAGATCAATAGATTTTTGATCGATAGTCTTTGATATTGGCTGCTTTTTTCAACGCTTCCAAACCGCGGTAGCTGGCCATTTTTGCACTTTGCAGGAGACCCTGTTTGATGGATTCAGGATCACTTACGGCAGCTTTGGCGCCAGTACTTTGCACTTTTATCGCAAAAACACCTGTCTCGCCCGCGATGGGTTCGCTTACCTTACCCAGCAGGGTTTTGTTAAATCCAGCACCCACCACTTTGGGTTCGCTACCCACACCCGTGATAAAAGGGGCGGAGAAAGAAAGGCTGTCGGCCATCCGGGCTGGTGCACCCGTACTGGCTGCATAAGCTTCCAGGGTATTTCCTTTAAACTTGGTTTCAATAATCAATTTTGCCTTTTTCTGGTTTTTCACTAGGGTCTCTACCATGGGTCTGGCTTCTGCAACAGACATAAGACCTGCCTTGTTTACAGCCGTTACCATGGCAACTACGTAATTATCACCTACTTCAAATGGATCAGAAACTTCACCGGTTCCGTGTTCATAAACCCAGCGAACCAGTTGGCGGTTCTCACCCAGGTTGTTGATCGTAAAATCGTTTTGTTTGATGTCAATAGCACCCATTACCGCCTTGCCCAGTTTCAATGCGTTGGCATTGAATTGTTTCGGGTCTTTACTGCTCACTGAGAACTGAGATGCAGCTGTATTAGCCTCACTCACTGTTTCGTTGCTGGCATTGATTGCTTTGGCGAGATAAGCTATCTTATAAGCTGTGGATGGGTTTTTCTGACCCAGGATTTCAATATAATGATAACCGTAGTCTGTTTTAACAACCCCCTTTGTACCAACCGGGTTGTCAAAAACGAAATCGTTGAAAGGAATGACCATCTGACCCTGCGGAAAATAATCATAAACACCACCCTTGTCCTTGCTTCCGGGATCGTCAGAATATTTTTCACAGAGTGCTGTGAAATCCGCACCGCCTTTGACTGCGGTCTGGATGCTGTCGATCAGTTTTTTACCAACAGAATCGGGGCGTATTTGCTGGCCGCTTCTGGGATCACTGGTAGCAATCAGAATATGACGGACTTTTACGCTGTCGGGCCATACTTTGGTGCCGATCATTTTGGCCAGTACATATTGGTTGCCGTCTACATAAGGTCCATACATGCCGCCAACTGGAAGCTTTGTCAGGGAGTCCTTTTGTAACTGCTGCATCCTGTTCTTACTGAAATAGCTGTTATAATAAGGCAACTCACTACCCACCCTTGTAAAGAAGGATTCCATACCCGAAGCAGGTGTGGACTCAAATTCGGATTTCAGATCCAGAACCTGCTTTTTAACGGCAGCAGAGTCTGCAGCACTGGGAGAGGCGCTGAAACTTACAAAGGAAATATTTCTGGTTTCCTCTGTTTTGCTGTATTCGTTGCTGTGTTTGCTGATATAGGCGCTGATCTCTTCGTCGCTGACTTTTACGAGGGAGTCGCTGACAGAAACATAGGGTACATATACATAAGAGAAAGAAGTGACTGAATTATTGTCTGCAGTTTGCTTATCCAGTAACCATTTAGGTACATAAGCCGCCTGGATCAACAGGTTCTGGTATTTGGTACGAAGTGATTGCTGGATGGTTGGTTCGATATAAACGTTGTTGATCATTTTGATCTGATCGGCATTTTTGCTTTTCTTCAATTGGGCAAAAGCTGATTTTGCTTCATTTACATTAAAGACGCCTGTTTTGGGATCTGTGAATTCCTGACGCAGCGGTGAAGCTGGCCCGAACAAAATACTACTGAGTTCCTTGGGGGAAACCTGCAGACCTAATTTATCATATTGCTGTTGCAAAACCAGTTTTTCGACCTGCTGGTTCCAGACAGAACCAATCAGTTGTTCCCGCTTGGCGCCCTGTGGTCCATACATTCTTTCCTGTAAAGACAATTGGTCTTCAAAATCGGCACGAAGGATTTTATCGCCATTAACATTACCGATGGTGGTGGTATTGGAAAAAGCGCTTCCCCCACGTCTTACCCCATCCTGGAGGATAAATGCAATCAATGCGAGGGCAATGATTCCAAATACGATCCATGCACCTTTGTCTCGAATACGTTGAATTACAGACATAATTGTTTAATTAGTATGAAATAGTAGAACCGATTTTAACGGGAGGCAAAAATAGGGGAATAAAACATTAGAACAAATTGTGGATAACCCCAGAAAGGCTAATAAATACTGGGTTGTGGGCTCTGTTTTTAAAAAAAGGGGGCTTTTTACCCGCCCTGCTGAAAATTGGTCCGGGATTATTAATACACATAGAGCTGTTGATAAGCCAAAAAAACGGTGGAGAAGTCGGTTTTTTGCCTTTTCAAAAGTGGAAACTGGTGGAACAAATGGGTCTCGGGGGTATCCGAAAGCTGGTAAGGCCAAAACTCACTGGTGTTTTATCCCTGTTAATTCACAGTGCGGTAATCGTGGATAGTAAAAAATCTATCATGTGAACGGGTTTTTAGGTAAATGTTAAAAACTGTAAAAAACGCAGTCCGGGCGCAAATACTGCCGTGTATTACCATGTGGATTAGGGTGGATAAACCAAGTGTAATTACCTTTGCACTCTGGGGAAAACTAAGTTATCCCGATATCCACAGCCCTAATAGTAGTAGTTTAGTTTTATAAAAAGGTATTATTGAATACTATTACCAATCTTATGAACATTGATAAAAACCGTTTAGCAGAAATAGGATTTTTAGATAAAGAAATTGATCCGCAACTGGATTTATTTGCGGAGATTGAGCGTCTAAAGAAAGAAAAAAATGCAGTCATCCTCGCTCACTATTACCAGGAACCGGATATTCAGGATGTGGCTGATTTTATCGGAGACAGTCTCGCATTGGCTCAGCAAGCCAGCCAGACGACAGCCGACCGTATTGTTTTTGCCGGTGTCCATTTCATGGCAGAAACCGCCAAGATCCTAAACCCCACCAAAAAAGTATTATTACCCGATCTGAAAGCCGGTTGTTCACTGGCAGACAGCGCACCCGCGCCACTTTTCCGCGCATTTAAAGAGAAACACCCGGATCATATTGTCATATCCTATATCAATTGTACCGCAGAGATAAAAGCCCTGAGCGATATCATCTGTACCAGCAGTAATGCGGAAAAAATCATCCGTAGCGTACCCGAAGACCAACCCATCCTTTTTGCGCCCGACCGGAACCTGGGTGCTTATCTCAATAAACAAACCGGCCGGAACATGCTTTTATGGAATGGTGCCTGTATGGTTCATGAAATCTTTAGCCTGGAAAAGATCACCCGCCTGAAGATCCGTCACCCCCAGGCAAAAATGATTGCCCACCCGGAATGTGAGGAAGCCGTACTGGCCATTGCAGATTATATCGGCAGTACTTCTCAGTTGCTGAAATATACCGAAACCAGTAAAGCCACCGAGTTTATCGTAGCAACCGAAACCGGTATACTGCACCAGATGCAGCTAAACAGCCCAGGTAAGACCTTTATACCAGCCCCCCCGGATAACAGCTGTGCCTGTAATGATTGTCCGCATATGAAGTTGAATACCCTCGAGAAACTCTATTTATGCATGGCCTATGACCAGCCGGAGATCCTGATGGATGAAACCTTGCGCCTGGCTGCCAAAAAACCCATGGACCGGATGATGGAAATAAGCAGGGCTGCTGGTTTACTGGGCTAATAAAAGCAGATCATTTACAGTGAAAAAAGCTGATGTATCTTTAGCTACGGTAAGTATCCGATCGGATGTTTATGGATATGATTACCGGTAATATACCCGTCCATGGCTAACCCTTTTGTTTCCCTGCAAGGTCTGAATGATGAAGAAGTATTGGCTTCCCGCAATAAAAACGGGGCAAACCAATTAAGCTATGCAAAGGAAAACGGCTTTTTGGAAGCTTTCAAAAGCCTGGCCAAGGAACCGATGGTCGTTTTGCTGCTGGTGGCATCCATCATTTATTTTGTCAGCGGAAAAACAGGGGATGGTATTTTTCTTTCTTCCGCCATAGTATTGGTAGCAACGATTTCTTTGTACCAGGATTCCCGGAGCCGGAACGCGCTACAGAAATTAAAAATGTATACACAACCTAACGGAAAAGTAATCCGTAACGGGGAGCTCGTGGAAATTCCGACAGAACAGATGGTTCTGGGAGATTTCATGATGGTCGAGGAAGGATCACTGGTGGCTGCGGATGGGGAAATCATCCAATCCAATGATTTTTCTGTAAACGAATCAATTCTTACGGGTGAATCCTTATCCGTGTATAAAGACAGTACCAGCGAAGACGCGGGTGTTTACCTGGGAACAACAGTGGCCAGCGGATTGGCCATCGCGAAGATCACCGCAATCGGAAATCTGACAAGACTCGGAAAAATCGGGAAAAGCCTGGAAGATATCACCGAAGAAAAAACACCGCTCGAAAAACAAATCAACCAGTTTGTAAAAAAAATGGTGATCGCCGGGTTTGTTGTTTTTATGATTGTCTGGGGAATCAACTTTTTACATACCCAAAATATTCTGGACAGCCTCCTCAAGGCCCTTACCCTGGCCATGAGTATTTTACCGGAGGAAATTCCGGTGGCCTTTACCACATTTATGGCACTGGGGGCCTGGCGGTTGATGAAACTGGGAATTGTGGTAAAACAAATGAAAACGGTTGAAACATTGGGGAGTGCGACGGTAATCTGCACCGATAAAACAGGAACGATTACCGAAAACAAGATGAGCCTGGCCAAGAT
>JAGWTX010000720.1 GCA_028875955.1 Bacteroidota bacterium
AAAGCCTGCTGCATCACCAGGTATCGCAATCGGGACACGGTCAGGTATTCAACCGCCGGAATAAAACGTCCGCTCCGGAACATGTTCGGGTAGCGGCTTTGCCATTGCTGAACCATTAAGCTGTCCCTGCCCGATCTTGTAAGCGGGTCAAATGCGGCTGCTGATTCTGCCGCCCAGATGGTGGTCAAGAGGTCATTCGTGTGCAAATTGGAGGGGAAATCTATGGCTGTAACCTGTACACCTGCATCCCGCAATGTCTGAATGACTGATTTTTCTGCACTGTTCGCGGGTAAGCTGTCAATATAATTTTTTGCATAAGCAACGCGTATGTTTTTGAGATCAACCGTACCCGTATAATTAAAGGGCATGGTTCTCGATGCACGGTCAAAAGCATCACTGCCGTGAATCGAGGCAAATACCATGGCGGCATCTTCCGCACTGCGGCAAATCGGTCCGATGCGGTCGGAGGTCCAGGCCAGGTTCATGCCACCGGTACGGGCAACACTTCCATATGTGGGTCGTAAACCTGTTGCACCGCATACTGCAGAAGGTGCCACGATCGATCCATAGGTTTCCGTTCCAATGGCAAAGGGAACCAATCCAGCCACCGTTGCAGATGCAGAACCAGCCGATGAACCATTTGAGCCCTGTTGCAAATTCCAGGGGTTTTTGGTTTGCCCGCCAAACCAGATATCATCCATCGCCAGCTCACCCATCGATAATTTTGCAATCAATACAGCACCTGCTTTTTCCAATTGCTGGTATACAAAAGCATCTTCATTTATCTCCTGGTCTTTGAACGGCGGTGTACCATAAGTGGTTTTGGTGCCTTTTACGGCAAACAGGTCTTTCAGTCCATAGGGGATGCCCTGCAGCGGACTTGTATAGATGCCTTTTGCAAAGGCTGCATCGGCACGTTTTGCCTGCTCCATCGCAATCTGTTCGGTGAAGCTGATGACACAATGCAAAGTGTCGCCATATTTTTTTAACCGGTTGATAAAAAAACGGGTTAACTGAACAGAGGTAATGGAATGATGCCTGAGCAGGGATGATAACTGGGCGATACTGTAAAAAGCCAGCTGGTTGCTGTCTGCCGGCATGGAGGTTTTTTCAGGGATCGTCCAGTGAATGGGTTGTTGCCGGGTAGGGAAAGTCATGCCTGGCAATACAGGATCAAACCAGTTGGGGAGAGGAACGCTATTGGATAAATCGAAACCATGCAGGTATTGATAAAGTTTCAGGTTGGCGTTCAGCTGGTTCACCATGGAATCCCGCTTGGCATCCGTAAAATGGAGATCGAACATTTTTTCGGCATGGATCATGTCCTTTACCGAAACTTCCTGTGACAGGACCCTGGTTGAGATCAACCAAAAACAGAAGAAACAAAGAATAAGGGGTAAAAGCGCTGATTTTTTTTGCATGATACAATTTACACAATTTTGGAATCATCCGTTTTCTCCTTCCTGAAAAACAAGTTCAGTAGAACCAGGATGAGTACAAAACTGAATTCCATGCCATTTCTTCCACC
>JAGWTX010000090.1 GCA_028875955.1 Bacteroidota bacterium
AAATCATAGGTATACACAAATTTTTGATTGGTATCCCTGATCTCGGATCCGATGGTTACTTCCGCCATCAGCAAGGGTTCAACCACATAGGGTTTGTCGTATCGTTCAAAACTGATTTCCCTGCCCCGTTGCCAGTTATCATTACTGCGGAAAAAAGTGGCCTGGTGTTTGGAATCGAATTCGTAGGACTGCAGGATCATATAATGAAGATCCTGGAAACTCTGTGTATGTTTTATCACAATATCCCGGTAAACCGCGTCATCTTCTTCGAGATAAATCCTGAATTTTAATATAGCCATCCGCTTATTTTAATTTTTTTTTGTAACAGGTAGTTGAAAAGGATTGCGTTTGCAAAATACAATTTATTCAACCGCAACCAAGTTCAGTTCCGATGCTTTTTGCAGCATAAATGCATAGGCCGCTTCGAACTCATTGGGAATCACTCCATCCAGGATCGCTTCCCGAATGGCATCCTTGATGATTCCCACAGGCTTACTGGGTTTCAATCCGAATTTTGCCATGATCATTTCACCGGAAATCGGCGGTTGCCAGTTTCTGATTTTGTCTTTTTCCTCTACTTCCAGCAATCTTTCCCTGACGATTTCAAAATTACGCAGATACCGCTTTACTTTGTTCGGATTCTTACTGGTAATATCCGCCGAACATAGCATCATCAGATGGTCTATGTCCTCCCCGGCATCAAACAATAACCTGCGTACGGCACTATCGGTGATGTTTTCCTTGGTAAGACTGATGGGGCGCAAATGCAACAATACCAGTTTTTGCACCAGTTTCATCTTTTCGTTCAGGGGGAGTTTTAAACGCCCGAAAATTTTGGGAACCATTCTGGCGCCGACCACCTCATGCCCATGGAAGGTCCATCCATGCCCCTCTTCAAATTTCTTGGTAGCCGGTTTCCCAATATCATGCAACAATGCCGCCCAGCGCAACCAGAGATCATTGGTATGTTCGGAGATATTATCCACCACCTGCAGGGTATGGTAAAAATTATCCTTATGCCCCTTGCCATCCACATATTCTGCCCCATATAAATCCACCATCTGGGGAAAGATGATTTGCAGCAATCCGGTCCGGAATAATAGGTCCCAGCCAATGGAGGGTTTTTCGCTGAGCATGATCTTATTCAGTTCATCCGTTATCCGTTCCTGGGATACGATCCGGATACGATGCGCATTATCTGTGATGGCTTCCAGGGTTTCCGGTACAATGGTAAAATTCAATTGTGCCGCAAAACGGATGGCACGCATCATTCGCAGGGGATCATCACTAAAGGTCTGTAAAGGAGGTAAGGGTGTCTGTATGATCTGCGCCTGTATGGCTTCCCTCCCATGAAAGGGATCGATCAATTTTCCGAAATCCGATGCATTGAGCGAGATGGCCATCGCATTGATGGTGAAATCCCTCCTGTTCTGATCATCTTCGATCGTACCGGGTTCCACTTCCGGTTTACGGCTGTCCTGCCGGTAACTTTCTTTTCTTGCACCCACGAATTCCACTTCAAAATCATCCAGTTTTATCTGTGCCGTGCCAAAGGTCTTAAAATAAGCTACCGCAGGTTTGGGATGAAAGGAAGCAGCCACTTTATGGGCCAGTTCGATCCCATCCCCCATACAAACAATATCCGCATCCTTGGTCTCACGGCCAATAAGCTTATCCCTGACAAACCCGCCGATCAGATAACAACTGACCCCCAGTTTGTCGGCAGCTGCGGCGATGATTTTCAGGATCTTCAATTCCTTTTCTGTACAATGTATCTGCATTCCTGCAAATGTAATGTTGTTTGCATCACGAAGGAAGGGTAGCCAGCAACTGTGAGGTTTGAATCATTCTTGCGCAGTTAAAATGCTGTTCCGGACAGGCTTTTTTCCCATGCAATCCACAGGGACGACAGGATAATCTTTCCTGCACTTCTATGATATGCCGGTTATCCGATAAGGGCCCGAAACCAAAGGATGGCAGGGTGGAACAATACAGGGCAGTCACAGGCGCATTGACAGCAGACGCAAAATGCATCGGGGCTGAATCATTTACATAATTCATCAGCGCATCCTGCTGCAAAGCCGCAGAAGCCAGAAAACCCAATTCTCCTGCCAGGTTCCATACACATGTCCGGCCGGATTGCTGAAGGATCGCATCACATAGCATCCGGTCCCCACGCGCACCCAACAGATATACATTCAACCCTTCTGGTAAAGCCCTGATAAACTGTGCCCATTGATCTGCCGGAAACTGCTTGGTGAACCATACGGATGCCGGTGCGATACAGAGATATGGCTCCTCTTTCCATTGGGCTACCTGTTGATAATCCGATTCGGTAGGATACAAACGGGGCCGGCTTGCCTTTTTATCGGTAATGGAACTGATCAATGTCTGGTTCCGATCAATTTCATGCAACCATTTATCCCCTTCGCTGATCTCATGACGAATGACTTCTGAAAATAAAAAACTAAACGGGTTTTTATCAAACCCAACTGTGGTTTCCGCACCAGCCAATACCGTAAGCAGACCCGTTGCGGCAAATCTTTGCACATTGATTACCCGGTCAAAACGACGGTTCCTGACCTGTTGAAGAACCCGAAAAAGGTTTGTGTATTTATTTTTTTGTTTATCCCAGACCAATACTTCGGACAGAAAGGGATGACCATTGAATAGCGTTTCATTTCCTTTGCGGACAAGAATGGAAATTCTGGCATCGGGTAAAAACTGGTGTAGTTTCTCCAGAATTCCGGTAGACAATACCACATCTCCGATAAAAGCGGTTTGAATCAGGAGTATTTTTTGCATGCATGCGAAAATAAGCAAGAAAGGAAAGCCCTTCCGATAATTGACCTGAAAAAGGGATTATTCGTATTCAAGTTCGTTGCTGAAAAACTCCCAGTCAAACAAAATAAAACTGGAGGAAATCTTATGTAAGGTTCGGTACAGCCTTTTTTTTCTGACAGAAAGGGAAGCCTGGCGATTTTGTAAATGCAGAGGGCGCACATCGATACCCAAATCAGTCAAAGCTTTCAGAAGTAACTGCATTTTATCCATTGGAATATCAAGAATCAGCCTGGCCATTGAATATGTTTCTATACCATAATTTACTGATAATTTATGGCAAAAGCAAGATGGCAATGGGTTTTGGGGGGAACAGTACAATTAAAGTCCTAAAAGCCAGCGAATTAACAAAATGGACAAGTTTCGCACAGGTTTTTGCACATTTAGGGCCGGAGAATGGTTAAACTGCCGTCTTTTTCCCATTTGATGATGGAAGAGGGTTTTCGGTATTCCGTATCCTCCTGGCGGTATTGTACCACATAGTCAACCCCTTCCCTGATAACGGGTTCGATGTCTTTAAAACATTGCGGGGAAGGATAACCGCTGATATTGGCTGAAGTGCTTACGATCGGTTTCCGAAACCGTTTAATCAGGTGTTTGCAAAAAGGCTCGGTACAGATCCGTATGGCTACGGAACCATCTTCTGCCAGGAGATTGTCCGCTAATCCAACTGCCCCGTCGTAAATGACGGTAGTAGGCCGGTTTACCCCCTTGATATAATCGAAAATCTGTAACTCAGGCTGGGAAACATAGTTGAGTATGTCTTTCTCTTCGGCAACCAGTACGATCATGGATCTACTGTCCGGTCTTTTTTTCAACTGATAGATTTTTGCCACTGCTTCCGGATTAGTGGCATCACATCCTATCCCCCATACCGTATCGGTGGGATAGAGAATCAGGCCGCCGGCATTGAGTTTTTCCAGACAGGCTTCTATATCGTTATTGAAGGGCAGCATCTTTTCTGGCGGATGAATTTGGGGCAAATTACAAATTGTGACAGAACAATTACCCGCCAAAGTTCTCATAAACTTTTCATACTGTATGTTTGCAAAAAAAATAAACATGTCTTTACAAACACAGATCCAGGACGCCTGGCAGAACCGCGAATTACTGAAAGACAAAACCTATACAGATGCAGTAAGGGCCGTGATAGAAGAAGTGGACAAAGGACGCCTGCGCGTAGCCGCTCCCGGCGAAAAAGGATGGGTGGTGAATGAGTGGGTGAAACAGGCCATCCTGCTCTATTTTGGCATCCAGGAAATGCAGACCTGGACCCTGCCCCCCTTTGAATTTTATGACAAAATGCTGCTGAAAAGCAATTACAAGGAAATGGGGGTGCGTGCCGTTCCCCATGCAGTGGCCAGATATGGTGCCCATATCGCTAAAAACGTGGTGCTGATGCCCAGCTATGTCAATATCGGAGCGTATGTTGACGAAGGCTCCATGGTTGACACCTGGGCTACGGTTGGTTCCTGTGCCCAGATCGGGAAGGGAGTCCACCTGAGTGGAGGTGTTGGAATCGGTGGCGTGCTGGAACCCCTGCAGGCCAGCCCGGTTATCATTGAAGATGGTTGTTTTGTTGGCAGCCGTTGTATCGTGGTGGAAGGGGTTATCGTGGAAAAAGAAGCCGTTCTGGGTGCCAATGTGGTACTTACCCAATCTACCAAGATCATTGATGTGAGTGGCTCAGAACCCGTTGAATATAAGGGAAGGGTTCCCGCCAGAAGCGTTGTGATTCCCGGCAGCTATCTGAAAAAATTCAATGCCGGTGAATACAATGTGAGCTGCGCCCTCATCATCGGACAGCGGAAAGCATCCACCGATCTGAAAACCAGCCTGAATGATGCCTTGCGTGATTTTAATATCAGTGCCTAAACAAGACCGGTATTCCGGATAATAACCAACTGTATTAAAAGATATGTTAGTGAGGGGGTATCATTGAAAGGATATCCCCTCACCTTTTACAAACGGCAACCAACGCCTTACGCCTGCAACATGGACAAAAAAATCACCCTTTCCGGATTTCTCATAACCCTTACCGGTGCGATTTTTTTCTCTACCAAAGCCATCTTTGTCAAACTCGCTTTTCAATCCACAAAAGTTGATGCCGTAACCCTGCTCAGTCTGCGCATGCTGTTTGCACTGCCGTTTTATCTTTTTGCCGTCTGGCTGGTTGGCAGAAAGGAAAATAAGGTTCCCTTGCAAAAAAAAGATTTTTTCTGGATCATGGCAATGGGGATACTGGGCTATTACCTGAGCAGCCTGTTCGACTTTATCGGTCTGCAATATGTGTCAGCAGGATTGGAACGTTTGATCCTGTTTCTCTATCCCACATTTGCGGTTTTGATCAATACCTTTTATTTCAAAACCAGGCTTAACCGGATGCAATTACTGGCTTTGATCCTAACCTATACAGGCATCGGCATTGCCTATTTTGGTGAATTGCATCTGGACAATTCCAATCCGAAATTTTTCTTTGGTTCCTTTATGATCTTTCTCTGTGCCATCACCTATTCATTTTACCTGGTAGGTACCGGAAGACTGGTTCAAAGGGTTGGTGTTACCCGGTATACGGCTTATGCCATGCTGGCGGCAACGGTAGGTATCTTTATCAATTTCCTGGTTACGCATTCCATCGCTAAGATCCCGTTTACCTATTCCCTTACGGGTTATGGTATCGCACTGGCTGTGATCGCTACGGTTCTACCCTCTTTTCTGATGAGCAATGGCATGAAAAAGATCGGTTCCAACAATGTATCCATTATAACCAGCATCGGCCCGGTTTCCACAATTCTGCAGGCGCATTGGTTCCTGGGTGAACCCATCATCGGCGCCCAGATCATCGGAACGGCACTGGTTATTTTGGGTGTGATCCTGATTGGCTGGCAATCCACCTACCCATCTGCGAAAATGGCCGGATAATTTACCGGCGATTTTAGGTTACTTACCGGAAATCCCCCGGCTTCTGCCTAAAGCCTCTTGACCCGCTTTACAGGGGATCTTAGGTTTGCTGTATAAATAATAACAAATGGAAAACGAGCATTTTAAAAACAGAACCACGGAAAACCAAAGCAGGTTCTGGACTGGGATGGCATTCATCATTGTCGGTGGGGTCCTGTTTGGTAAAAAATGGGGAATTGATTTTCCCGGCTGGCTCTTCAGCTGGCCCATGATCCTGATCCTCATTGGTGTGGTTTCAGGATTCAAACACAGGTTTCAAAACATGTCCTGGATCATCCTGATCGGAATCGGCAGTATCTTTTTATTTGATGATATCCTGTCCAACTGGGAAATGAGAAAATATATCTGGCCCCTGGCATTTCTGGGTGTCGGTCTTCTTTTCATACTGAATCCAAAAAAAAAATACCATAGGAGCCGCAGATACAGCGAAACCGGTGATTTCCCGCTGAGCGGAACCGATACCCTTAACAGTTCAACGGAAGATGTGATCGACAGTACTTCCTTTTTCGGCGGTGTCAAAAAAGTGATCACTTCCAAAAATTTCAAGGGTGGCAGTATCACCTGTTTTATGGGTGGTGCGGAATACAATCTCACACAGGCAGATATCACAGGTACGGTGATTATCGACATAACACAGGTATTTGGCGGCACCAAACTGATCGTCCCCCCCCATTGGGATATCCGCACAGAATCGGTGGCCATTTTTGCCGGGATCGAAGACAAACGGCCCGTTCAACCCGGTTCTTTTGATCCGAATAAGATTCTGATCCTGAAAGGCACATCCGTTTTTGGTGGCATTGAGATCAGAAGTTATTAAACCCCAACCACTCCTGATTAAGTAGCTACTAGGAAACCTTTTTTTCATTTAAAACAGTTTTGATATGGACTGGTATCTTGCAAAGCTTGTATACAGGATCATCTGCGGAAATGGCGATCATATGGCGCAGTTTGATGAACAACTCCGGTTGGTATGGGCCGAAGATGAAATGCACGCATTTAACAAAGCCCAGAAGATCGGGGAAAACGAACAGCACAGATTTCAAAACATTCAAGCGCAACTGGTAAACTGGAAATTCATCAATGTAACCGAATTGTACAAACTGGATACCCAGACAGACGGCGCAGAAATGTTTTCGCGTATCCATGAAACCATCGACGGCAACCAATATCAACACCAGGTTCAGGTAAAATCAAGAACTTTGTCGGAATATTGTACGGAACAATTTATCCAGTCGCTCTGACCCCATGCAAAACACCATCTCATCTGCCTACCGGTTCCGCATCAGTTTCCTGAGCTGGTGGCTCGTATGGAGTATCGTGCAGATGATGGTCCTGGTTAGTTATGGCGCAAGCTATACGCAAGGCCTTACCGACAGCTTACTCTGCAACGGTCTGCTGGCTGCAGGTTGTTTGCTGATCGTAAACAACATGAAATATTATCTGCCGCAAAAGGAAAGGTATTGGTATATCCTTTTCATGAGTACGGTGATCAGTGGCATTTGGCTATGGCTGGTAAAGACAATTCTCAAACACATTTTTACCCAATCTGCGGATTACCAATTGCTGATCGATAATTCCCTGTTTATCCGTTTTGTGATCGGGTTTCTGATGATCGGTTGCATGGCGGTAATCAGTTTGCTCTGGTATACATTGCTGGAACAGCAGGAAATATCCAAAAGGAAAGAACAGGCGGAGCAATTGACCAAGGATGCAGAATTGTTAAAGCTCAGACAACAGTTACAACCGCATTTTTTGTTCAATAGCTTGAATTCCATCAGCGCGCTGGCGGGATCTCAACCGGAAAAAGCCAGGCATATGATTCAGCAGCTGTCTGATTTTTTACGCGGCACTTTAAAAAAAGAGGATAACCAATGGGTGACCCTGGAAGAAGAATTGCGTCATCTGGAACTTTACCTTGACATTGAGAAAGTGCGTTTCGGTCAAAGGCTTACAACCGATATCTCGATTGCTGATGAGACCCGGCATTTCTTTATACCCGCCCTTTTGTTGCAGCCAATAGTTGAAAATGCGATAAAATTTGGCTTATACGACACTACGGGAGAAGTGATGATTGGCATCCATGCAAAACTGATACAACAGCAGCTGGAAATCACGATCAGTAACCCCTATGATGAGGAAACCGCCATGGCCACGAAAGGAACCGGGTTTGGCCTGGCATCCATTCAGCGAAGATTATATTTATTG
>JAGWTX010000721.1 GCA_028875955.1 Bacteroidota bacterium
ACACTCTCTACTGACTATGTCTTTAACGGTACTGGTTCCGTTCCCTATTCACCGGAAATGGATTCCGAACCCATAAATTATTATGGCTTTTCCAAAAAAGCGGGTGAACAGATGGCGCTTGCCGCAAACAGCCAGACGATCATAATCCGTACCTCCTGGGTCTACAGTTCCCATGGAAACAATTTTGTGAAAACCATGCTGCGGCTGATGAAAGAAAGACAGGAGTTGAAAGTGGTGGATGATCAGATAGGTGCTCCCACCTATGCGGCGGATCTTGCGATGGCCATACTGAGTATGATACAGTCATTGGAAAAAGGCAATATCCATTATGGCATCTATCATTATAGCAATGCCGGCGTGATTTCCTGGTATCAGTTTGCCCTGAGGATACAAGAACTGGCCGGTAGTTCCTGTCATGTGCTGCCACAGGCCAGCGCCAACTACCCGACGCCTGCCAAACGGCCATTCTATTCTGTGATGGATACAAGTGCCATTCAAAAAGATTTCGGTATCCAACTGATGGATTGGGATCTCAGCCTGCAAAACTGTATGCAGGTGTTGCTGAATCAGTAAATCCATTCTCCCCAAGAAAACATTACCATTGCGGTGAGGCAATCCATCTTCCTGTTGCTACGCTATAAAAAAGCCATTCCCTGTATGTCGGGAATGGCTTGAAAAAAAATGGAATGTTTTTGTTAATCAAAGCGATATTATAAGGATAAACGATTAGTCATGCCCTTTTTTGCCATGGCCTTTGTTTTTTCCGTTCCCCCTGTCATCATGATCGCTGTTGCCACGGCCGTTATTTTTGTAACGTTCATCATGGCTGTCACGAATCATTTCCTGATGGGGCCCTTTTCCGCCCTTGTATTTTGCATATTTGACACGATAGTTGTTATGATGCAGATAGGGGCGTGGTTCGTTTACAACTACCTTGTAACTGTTATACAGATTGAATCCCCTGTATCTGGATGGCAGTGACGATACAAAAACCCATCTATTACCCTGCTGATATACAAACTGATGGCGGGGTACACAATAATAGATCTCGTTGTCGGGAAGATAATAGTATTCAACCCGATCATAACCTGTGGGTCCCCAATCCGGCTGGCTTCCGATATTCAGGTTGACATTTAGTTTTATTTGCGCGTTGGTGGGGTTTTGAAAGCCCAGTCCCAGTAACAGGACCAACACAAGAGAAAACTTTTTCATACAGAATGATTTGATTGCTGGTAACCATGTAAATACCATGCCAGAATACAAAATCAAACGATTAGATAAAAGGTGACAGGGGATAATATTTTCTTAAGTTACTGGATATCAGGAATCAACAGGTGATATCTGAACAGCAACAAAACGGAAAGGGCGGATGGATTGCCCTTTCCGTTTTGTGGCTTTAACAGAACCCCAGCTTAGGCCGCTTTCTGCATTGCCAGGTATTTATGGTGCAGGCTATAAGAGAGGATCAGAAGGATGACAGGTAATAAAAGAAACAATTCAGAGGCATCCAATCCGGAG
>JAGWTX010000722.1 GCA_028875955.1 Bacteroidota bacterium
ACTGACACCCCATGGGAAACTGGCCCTTTTATTACCGGCTGCCCGTGAATCTGAGGCAATTTCTTTGGCAGCTACCCATCAGTTCTGGCCTGAAGAAATCGTTACCGTAAAACAGACCCCTGCGCATGCCGGTTTCAGGGTTATGTTATTATTGAGAAGAGAAAAAATACAGGTTACAGAAACCACCCTCATCATTCGGGAAGGAACGGGTTATTCGAATCTATTTCAGGACTTGATGGATGATTATTACTTGTGAATAGAAATGTGTTTGCGGTTCCGCTATTCGCGGGATCTTCGCTTCGCTGCGATTTGTGGTCTGTAGTTTGTAGTGGGAGTTATCATAAAACAACCAAAGACTACAAACCACAGACCACAGACTAATTAATCTTCCTTCAAAAACGGATAGGTATAATCCACAGGCGGGTTATAGGTTTCTTTTATCGTTCTGGCACTTAACCAGCGATACAGGTTTAACATGCTTCCGGCTTTATCATTGGTTCCTGACCCTCTCGCTCCGCCAAAGGGCTGCTGACCTACCACTGCTCCGGTTGGTTTATCATTGATATAAAAATTACCTGCTGCATTCCTCAGTTTGTCTGTAGCCAGTTCCACTGCCTGTCTGTCCTGTGCTAAAACCGCACCGGTCAGGGCATAAGGGGATGTCTGGTCAACCAGGCGAAGCGTTTCTTCAAACTTATCCGCATTGTAAACGTATAAGGTAAGAACCGGGCCAAAGATCTCTTCACACATCGTTACAGATTTGGGATCCTTGGTTTCTATCACAGTGGGCTCGATAAAATACCCCTTGGTCTTGCTGTATTTTCCTCCAGTCAGGATCCTGGCTTTTTTATCTTTTTTGGCACGATCGATATACCGGGTGATGCTGGTAAAGGCTTTCTCATCAATCACGGCATTGATAAAATTCCCAAAGTCCTCAACGGTTCCCATTTTCATGGACTGCAGGGCCGCCACCAGTTTTGTTTTCACCTGTTCGGCGATATTGCTGGGAATATAGGCCCTGGAAGCTGCTGAGCATTTCTGACCCTGGAACTCAAAGGCACCCCGGGCCAAAGCCGTCACAACAGCATCTACATTGGCTGATTTGTGCGCGATCACAAAATCCTTGCCACCGGTTTCGCCGACAATCCGGGGATAGGACCTGTATTTGGCAACATTTTCTCCTATTACTTTCCACATGTGATTGAATACACCCGTTGAACCGGTAAAATGTACGCCGGCAAAATCCTTGTGCGAAAAACATACATTACCGAGGGTTGGACCGTCTACATAAACCAGGTTGATCACCCCATCGGGTAAACCGGCTTCCTGTAGGATTCGCATAAACATTTGTGCAGAATAGATCTGCGTATTGGCCGGTTTCCATACGACCACATTACCACACATGGCTGCAGAAGTAGGAAGGTTGCCGCCAATGGCTGTAAAATTAAATGGAGTTATCGCCAGTACAAACCCTTCCAGCGGTCTCCATTCCATCCGGTTGTGCATACCGGGGGAAG
>JAGWTX010000723.1 GCA_028875955.1 Bacteroidota bacterium
GGTTGAATAGAAAAACCCAATCATTTCCAGGGACAGGGAATCGGGTGACTGGTTTTTGAGGGAGACCGGAAGATCAATGAGAATTCATAGGTTTTCAGATTGCCAAAGGAACTGGAAGATGAGGCGGTCGGAACATCATAGGTCATCCCAACCTGGATGTTATGATATACCATACCCAGGTAAGGGATAACAGCCTCTTCACTGCGATACCATAACCCGGCATTTAAAATGATAGGCGATTCCATTTCACCAAAAATGCGGCCGAAGTTGATACCTGCTGTATAGGAATGCAGATTGCTTTCCAGTACATAGATGGCATTGGTATTGAAAACCAGCCGGTCACTCAGAAAGGTTTGAAAATCTGCATGAAAATTATACCGTGGCGGATCAAGCTGGTTGGGGTCATTCAGGGCAGACCGGTTGGTTTTCAAAAAACGATAGCCCGATGCGCCAATATCAAAGCTGGCATTATCTCCTGTATAGGTATAGGTCAGACCGGCAAACATGGAAAAATAAGGTTTCACATTTGACAGGAAGGGTTCATTGGTAGGCAGGGACCGATTGAATCCAGAGGGCCCCAGTTGCTGCGCAAAACTCAATTGGGCATAATTGATCAGGGTATTGGAATAGGACCCTCCCAATCCGAGTGAAAGGCCATGTGTATCTTCATCATCCAGACTTACATGAGAACTGGCTATGAAATGAAATGAGTTGCTTTTATAGGCACCGGACAAACCCATGTCCTGCAAAAAAAGCAATCCTCCCCCAATATAGTTTTCTTCTTTCCCGGGTTGTCTGAATAGTTTCCCATCAAAGGAAAGTGAGGTGGTGGTCAGGGGTTCCAGTCCTTCCCCAATCCACTGGCTCCTGCGATTACCCACAATTCGCCAATTGGCATCCCCATTACCCGCCAATGCGGGATTGACACTCATGGGAGAGGAATAGAACTGAGAAAATACAGGATCCTGTGCAAAAAGATGCCCCCCGCAAATCAATAGCATTGCCGGCAAAAACATCTTGTTTATCAACCTGTTTCTCATAAGCATTGGCTCATCTTATTAAAAGTGTTTCCCCTTTTTGCCTTACCAGACTGCCATCGAGGGCTGTCCCTACTGATTCCCAGATATAAATGGCCATGGGTTGTGGTTGTCCATTCAGGGTTCCATTCCATCCCTTATCCGGATCCCGTGTTTCAAAAAGTAATTTACCAAACCGGTTATAGACCTTAAAATATTGAAAGGTTTTGATTCCGGCCAGGTAAGGATATAAAATATCATTCACACCATCATTATTGGGGGTGAATGATTTGGGCACCATTATAGAAACCAGCTTATCGTCAAACACCCTTACCAATACGGAATCGGTTGTCACACATCCCGCAGGTGAAATCAGGTTTACAAAATAATCCTGTGTTTCCTGGTAATTAAAATTCACGGATGCATTGGTTGGATTATCAATGCCACGGGTGGGTGTCCACAAATAACGGTAACCTGAAATATTTCTGACAGCAATGG
>JAGWTX010000091.1 GCA_028875955.1 Bacteroidota bacterium
TTGTATGGCTGCTTGTCCCTATTCCACCCGTGTATTTAACTGGCAGGAACCCGTACTGGAAGAAGCGGTTGCAGCCAAACCCTATTCCTGTGAAACCAGCATGCCGCAGAAAAAAGGGACGGTGAGTAAATGTGATTTCTGTCCGGATATGGCCCGTATGGGTAAATTACCCCACTGCGTTTCCGCCTGTCCGAATGGTGTATTTGCCTTTGGAGATATGTATGAAGACTCAGTTACCAATGGTTCTGAAACCTTTCAGCTGAGCGAGCTGATCAAAAACAAGGGTGGTTATCGTTTAATGGAGGATCTGGGAACCAAACCCAGTGTTTACTACCTGCCTCCGGTAAACCGCAATTTTCCTTTCGAATCCGGATTGGAAAATGTAAATGAAGTAGACAAAAAATATATCATTAAATAACATACCGTGGAAAATTCAACCATTTCAAAAGAAGAACAAATTACCCGGGATCTTTTGCCTCAGAAATTTGGTAAAAGGGGTATGATCTGGACTGCTTCGCTGATTGTGATCGCGTTAATCGGGCTCTTTGCCTATTATCGTCAGTTGCGTTACGGACTGGTCGTTACGGGTATGCGGGATTATGTGTCCTGGGGTATTTATATTTCCAATTTCGTATTCTTTGTGGCCATAAGCCTGGTAGGTTCCCTGATTACCGCCGTATTCAGGCTTACGGATGTGCATTGGAGCACCCCGCTTACAAGGATTGCAGAGATCATTGCGGTTTCGGCAATCGTATTCGCTGCCCTGATCATTATTGTGGATATGGGACGTCCTGAAAGGTTTATGAACCTGCTGATCTATGGAAGAATCCAGTCGCCCATCATGTGGGACGTTATTGTAATCACTACGTATTTTATCATCAGTATTTTTTTGTTGTATCTGCCACTTTTGCCGGACCTCAAAATCCTGATCGGAAGGAAGGGGGAAGGCACGCAGAAATTTCAAAAGTTCTATCGTTTTCTGGGCTCATTCTGGAAAGGTCTTGCCATTCAGGAAAAGATCAATAACAAATCCGTTACAATTCTTTGTATCACCATTATACCGGTCGCCTTTAGCATCCACACGGTTACATCCTGGTTATTCGCAACTACCTATCGACCCGGTTGGGACAGCACCAATTTCGGTGCCTACTTTATTTCAGGCGCATTTCTGGTTGGTGCCGGCGGTGTAGCAGTAGCCATGTATGTTTTCAGAAAGGTGTACAAACTGGAAAAATATATTACCGAAATCCATTTTGATAAAATGGGTAAGATCGTGGTGATGCTGGCATTGTTATATCTCTATTTCAATGTAAACGAATACCTGGTACCCGCATTTAAAATGAAAAAACCCGAAGAGTCCCATTTGCAGGAACTGTTTACGGGAGAATTTGCCATCATGTTCTGGTTTGCCATCCTGGTGGGTATGCTATTACCTATTCTGATCCTGCTTTTTAAAGGAGGACGAAAACCTTTACCCATGTTTCTGGTAGGTGTCATGGTGGTGGTAGGTGCCTGGTTCAAAAGATATCTCATTGTAACGCCAACACTATTACATCCCTTCTTACCCATGTATAATGTACCCGAAAGCTATCACCATTATTTTCCCAGCTGGGAAGAGTGGGCCATTGCCATGGGATCACTGGCCGGATGTCTCCTGGTAATCACATTTTTTGTAAGAGTATTCCCGATCATCCCTATTCATGAAACCATAATTGAACAACATGAAACTGCTGAATCATTGTAAATTATTTTTTGTTTTCCTGTTTGCACTAGGAACACTGGTTTCAACTGCACAGGATGCCAAGCCTTCCCTGTTACTGGATCTGGTCTACCATCAAAAGGATAATGTTTATCCCTTTGTAACCGTTTTTGCCAAATCAAAAGTGGATAGAAAATTCTTACCCGTAGCCAATATCTCTGTTGCCATTTACCTTGGTCAGGCAACAGATGACGGATTAGTGGGTACGGTTCTAACAGATAAGGATGGCAGGGGAATGGTAACCTTCCCGGTTAAACTCCAGAAGGTCTGGGACTCCCTTTCCAGTTTTCACCTGATAGCTACTACGTCAGCCACCAAGCAATATGAGTCGGTCACTGCTGAATCTGATATAACCAAGACGAAAATTTCCATCGATACCACCTGGGCCGATGGTGTTAGAAGTGTCGTGGTTTCTATCAAAGCCAAAAAAGGGAAGGACTGGGTTTCTGCGGGTGAAGTGGAAACCAAAGTGATTATCAAGCGAAGTGTGGGTAATCTTTCCGTAGGTGACGACGAAAACTATACCACAGATTCATCCGGTGTGGTAACCGCAGAGTTTAAAAAAACAACGATTCCCGGGGATGAAAAGGGTAACCTGACCCTTGTTGCCAAAACAGAAGAAAACGAAAAATATGGCAGTATCACCATTGAGAAGACCCTGCCCTGGGGTGTACCCTTTGTATCCAATGATGATCATTTTAACCGAAGAACACTGTATGCCACCCGGGACAAGGCCCCGATCTGGCTTATCTTTCTGGCAGGTTCGATCTTTGTGAGTGTTTGGTCTGTGCTGGTATACCTCGTATTTCAAATTATCAAAATCAGAAAAGCAGGTTTGAATAGTTGATGACAAGTTTCGAGTGGTTTTTGGATATTTTGGTGGTTATGCCTGAGCAGCATGCCACCATTTTTTTGGGGCACTGCTTTCGTTCAACAGTCAGATTCATTTGAATGCGGATCTGTAGTTATCTAAACTGATCATTCAATACTGCTGTTATGGATGGAACTGCTGGTTGGTAAAAGGAGGTGATTCCGGAATTTTTACAACATTGAATGCAAAATTCACCGCCTGGTGACAATGATTGCAGGTATTGGTTAAAAAAACAAAGCTGTTGGTGAATGCGGCCGTGTCTTTTTGTTCTATGGCCTGGTTGATCCTGTCCAGTGCCGGGTCCAGCATGGCTATCTTACCCGACTCAGACCGATCGGTTTCATATTCTTTTATGTCGTCCAGGCTTTCCATGATCTCGTGTATTTCAAAATCTGCCAGTTTCCAGTTTTGATTTTTACCCGCAAACCAAAGTTTTGCATGATGCACCTGGATATTGCTCATGAATTCGCCGAAACCCGGTTTGTAAGACCGTGAAATTTGTTTTTCAAGTGAGTCCACTTTGTTTTGGAGTAGGGTTTCTTTTCCTGACTGGCAGGCAAATACAAATAAGCAAAAAAGCAGACCCGGCAGATACTTTTTCATACGATTCAGTTTACATGATACATCTCAGCAGGGCAATGGTCTGCCCCTGCATCTTTGCGGCGGGTATATAAATGTACAAAGGCTTTGTGAAAAGCCGTAGGAAGCTTTATGCAAAAAACTAACCGATATCAGATCTGATTTGCCAGAAAGCTTTCAGTTATCCGGTCAATCTCTTCTTCAGATCCATAAAAACCGGCCAGTTTCCGGATCACTTTTTCCACGACAGCATCCGGGCAACTGGCGCCACTGGTTATCAGGATATCGATTGTAGATTTTGCGGGAAGATAGTTTTCCTGTGTAGACAGGTTTTTATCCTGCCAGTTGCGGGTTTCTATTTGGCGGGAGCTGATCAGCCTGTCAGCCGAATCGATAAAATAGGTCGGAAGTTTATGTTCACAGAGCTCCACCAGGTGCGAGCTGTTACTGCTATTATACCCGCCGATGACGATGGCAAGGTCCGCAGGTGTTTCCAGCATGCTGATAACGGCTGTCTGGTTATCATTGGTGGCATAACAAAGGGTGTCACGGGTGTCCGCAAAACGTTCACTGATCGTATTTGCGTTCAATTGGTAATGCCGGATAAAAACGTTTTTCAGGTAATCAGAAATGGCCTGGGTATCACTGGCCAGTTGGGTTGTCTGGTTGACAACACCGATCTTCTGCAAATCCTTCCGGATGTCAAATCCTTCTGAGTAACGGCCTTTGAATTCACTATAAAATTGACCGGCCGGTTTTTCACCGGTAATGTATTTTGCCAGTTCAATGGTATCTGCCATATCATTGACCACAACGGTTGGGGTGTGTTCGGATGTATGTGAAAAAGTTGCCCGGGTTTCTTCGTGTTTGGGTTTTCCATGAACGATGATGCTGTAGCCTTTTTCCGCGATCTGTTCACTGCGGTTCCAGACCTTTTCTACAAACGGACAGGTAGTATTGTATTGATTGGTCGGTATGCCTTTTTCGGTCAGGATCTTTTCAATCTCCAGCGTGGTGCCAAAGGCTGGAATGATCACAACATCCTCGGCCGTAATCTCATCAAAAGGGATCAGTTGCTTCCCATAGGTATCCTGCAGGAACCGGACTCCTTTTGCGGAAAGATCTGCATTAACCTGTGGGTTATGGATCATTTCACTGAGCAGGAATATTCGTTTACCCGGGTTCTCGTCAATGGTATTGAATGCGATTTCGATCGCGTTTTCCACTCCGTAACAGAACCCGAAATGCCGGGCGAGAAAAATTCTCAGTGGACCCAGATCCAGAAGGGTGGGACTGAAATCTTTCTTTAACTTATCAGCTTCCTTTCGCTGCTTTTTGATGGCGCTGATCAGGGGGCTGCGGTAAATATTGGGAACATTGAATTGCCTCATAGGGTTGCAAAATTACGAAGTTCCGGTTATCAGGACGGATTAGCCGAAAAAGACCGGTTAGGTGATGCGGTAGAAGGGTGCGACGCAAGAAAAGCTGCCAACTATTCTGTGGTTGGGGAAACAAAAATCTGTATTTTCAATACCTAAACGTTTGCTATGCGAATCATTCCCTTTTTGATCTGCGGTTTATGTACAGCGGGTCTGGTGTTTGTCCTGAATACGCAATTGCCTGCCGGAGGTAGCAAAACGCCCAGGCTGGGCTATTTTCTTTCACCACAACTGGGTTTCTGGCAAAATGCGGAATCCGTTCAAACCGATTATGGCGGGGAGATGCACATGACAGCCCTGCATAGTAATGTGGAGGTATATATGGACGACAGACTGGTTCCGCATATTTATGCAGAAAATGACCTGGATGCCTACTATGTACAAGGGTATCTGCATGCCAAGTACCGTTTATGGCAAATGGAATTCCAGACCATGGTGGCAGCTGGCAGACTGAGTGAGATAGTGGGAGAGGACCGGTTATCCACCGATCAGTTTTTCAGGAGACTGGGGATGGTGTATGGAGCAGAACAAACCATGGCGAACATGGAAAAGAACCCGGAAATGAAAGCCACTGTTGAAGCATATGCAGACGGGGTGAATGCCTATATCCAGTCATTAAAGCCTGAGGAAATCCCCTTTGAATACAAGTTGCTGGATTACAAGCCGGAAAAATGGACGCCGCTGAAAACCTATCTTTTCCTGATGTTTATGTCCTATGATCTTACGGCCAGGGGTGCTACCACGGATCTGCAAATGACCAATGCCAAAAATTATTTCGGGTATGATGATTTCGACAAATTGTATCCCAATGTGCAGGATTCTCTGGATCCGATCATACCCAGGGGAACGGTTTATGCCAAGCCTGCCATCAATCCCGTGGTACCCAAAGATGTGGATGTTGCTTACCTGAATAAATCGGCTAATAACAACAGCACTGCCATGGCTCCGATAGTGCCGGATAAGGACAATGGAAGTAATAACTGGGCAGTTGCCGGTACCAAAACCAAGAGCGGTCGTCCGATTTTGTGTAATGACCCGCACCTGGGTCTGAACCTGCCCTCGCTCTGGTATGAAATGCAGATACATACCCCGACGCATAATACCTATGGTGCCAGTTTCCCGGGGTCACCAGCCGTGATCATTGGTTTTAATGACCATATTGCCTGGGGGGTTACCAATGCAGGCAGGGATGTGATCGATTATTATGATATCAACTTCAAAGATTCCACCCTTTCTGAATACTGGTATAACGGGGAATGGAAAAAAGCAGACCATCGTCAGGAAGTCATCAAAATCAAGGGTAAACCGGATGATGTGGAAAATATCGCCCTTACCGTATTCGGTCCGGTAATGTATGATAAGTCTTACAAAAACAGCAGTACGGATGGCAAATACCTGGCGCTTCACTGGACAGCCCATTCGGCCGGTACCGGTCTGCAGACTTTTTACCAATTAAACCGTGCAAAGAATTATGATGAGTATATGGATGCCATTTCAAAATGGCAGTGTCCGGGTCAGAATTTTGCGTTCGCTTCCAAAACCGGGGATATCGCCATCAAGCAACAAGGGTCTTTTGTAGCCAGATGGAAACGGCAGGGTGATTTTATCATGCCCGGATCAGACAGCAGCTATGCCTGGCAGGGTATGATTCCCGTTGACGAAAATCCGATGATCAAAAATCCCTTGCGTGGTTTTGTCAGCAGTGCCAACCAAATGTCAACCGATTCCACCTATCCCTATTATCTGGGTGCGGCCAGCAGTTTCCCGCTTTACCGGGGTATCATGATCAATCGGAAACTATCGGAGATGAACAATATCACTCCGGAGGATATGGAACATCTTCAGATGGAGAATTACAATGTGTTTGCTGAAATGGCCCGTCCGGTTCTGTTGAAATACCTGAATCCCTCTTCCCTGAACAACGAGGAAAGAAAATACATTGACATACTGAAGTCCTGGAACCTGCGGGGCGATTACCAGGAGAAAGGGGCTACCATTTTCAAGTGTATCTGGGATAGCCTGGAAACTACCGTATGGGGTGATGAAATGGCAAATGCAAAACTGCCGCTTCCCAAACCGGATGCACCCACTT
The DNA here is from genome assembly GCA_028875955.1 of Bacteroidota bacterium. Taxonomy (GTDB): domain Bacteria; phylum Bacteroidota; class Bacteroidia; order Chitinophagales; family Chitinophagaceae; genus Sediminibacterium. The sequence continues at coordinate 6,741 of JAGWTX010000091.1, forward strand.
TACTGGAAAGCATTTTGCGCGATCCGGAATATAAGTTTGTAGACAATATCAATACGCCGAACAAAAAAGAAACCATATATGATGATGTGGTGATCGCCTGCCGGAAAGCGATAGCCCATTTGCAGGAACTGGATAAGGCAGGGAACCTGGAATGGGGTAAATTCAAAGATACCCGTGTGAGTCATCTGCTGAAGATCCCCGCTTTAAGCAGATTGCACCTGCCCATTGGCGGTGGTGAACACATGATCAATGCCACAAAAGATACCCATGGCCCCAGCTGGCGGATGATTGTGCATCTGACGGACGATATCGAAGCTTACTGCGTGTATCCCGGAGGGCAGAGCGGTAATCCCGGTAGCAAATATTATGACACATTTGTGGATAGCTGGGCAGCCGGAAAATATTATCGGATCCTTTTTTTATCAAAGGAGGCCGCTGCGAAAAATGAACATATGAAATGGCATCTATCCATTCAAAACCGATAAATAATAGGCAGGAGAACGATCCAATGTGTTAATTGCTTACTGCGTGTTTATTTATCATATAAAAAACAGACAAATGAAACTGATTTCTGCAATTGTTTTAACCGGCTTTCTGGCTTTTGTACTGGGTACCTACAGCAGCCTGCCCTGGTGGATATTTGTATTCAGCTCCCTAATAGTATCCCTTGCCATTCATCAGAAAGCCGGAAAAGCCTTTCTTTCGGGGTTTGCAGGACTTTTCCTCTTATGGACCGTATTGGCATTTCTGAAAGACAGTGCCAATGACCACATACTTTCTGCCAAGGTAGCCCAGATACTGCCATTGGGTGGGTCTTCGATCCTGCTGATATTGGTTACTGGTATTGTGGGTGGCCTGGTTAGCGGATTGGCTGCAATGACAGGAAGTTATCTCAGAAAATTGCGGTAATCCCCTGCCAGCCTTTTTACGGTTAATGCCGCTTCCGGTTAAGGATGATACCGGGGGTTGACCGTATAAGGATTCGTTAAAGCTCAATTTATTCTATCAGCGGAAACGGGGGAATCGAAATAGCGGTTAATTTCGAACCATCCCAACGCTATGAGAAAAATTGTTTTTTCCTGGATGGTTCTGATCTTGATGACGCTGTCATCAGATGCTGCCATTGTTCATGGCGTTATCCGGACCAGTTCCGGAAAG
>JAGWTX010000092.1 GCA_028875955.1 Bacteroidota bacterium
ACCGGGATGACGGGTTTGATTTCCAAAGCCTTTGTATGATCCCGTTCCGAATAGGTAAACACATGCAGGTAGGATACATCCAGCGAGTGCAGAAAATCAAAAGTTTCCTGGAAGTGGGCATCCGTTTCTCCGGGAAATCCAACGATAACATCCACTCCGATGGCGCAATGCGGCATCAGTTTTTTTATCAGAGCCACTCTTTCTGCATAGAGTTCGCGTTTATACCTTCTTCTCATCAAAGAGAGAATGGCGTTACTGCCGCTTTGCAGGGGGATATGAAAATGCGGCATGAACTTGTTGCTGTTGGCTACAAAAGCAATGATTTCATTGGTCAGCAAATTGGGCTCAATGGATGAGATCCGGAAACGCTCAATATTTTCAACCTGGTCAAGTGCCTGGATCAGGCCAAAGAAATTCTCCTCGTATTTCAAAGCCCCGTCGGGTCCTTTTCCAAAATCTCCCAGGTTTACGCCTGTCAATACAATCTCCTTCACCCCCTCATTTCCCAACTGAACTGCGTGTTCCACCACCCGGCTGATAACATCACTCCGGCTTTTGCCCCTGGCCATGGGAATGGTGCAGAAGGAGCAATTGTAATCACAGCCATCCTGCACTTTCAGAAAGGTACGGGTCCGGTCGTTTTGAGAAAAAGACGCATGAAACCCGCTCACTTCCGCTATGTCACAACTGCAGATCTTTGCCGGGTCTCCCTTGGCCAGTTCTCCGATATGTCTGGCGATATTGAATTTTTCGGCGGCACCCAGCACAAGATCCACACCGGGTATGGAAGCGATTTCCTTTGGTTTAAGCTGGGCATAACAACCTGTGATAACGACAAAGCTTTCGGGCGTCTTACGCTGGATCCTTCTCACCAGCTGACGGCATTCCTTATCCGCATTATCGGTTACGGAACAGGTATTGATCACATAAACATCGGCCGCCTCCTCAAACCCCCTTTTTTCATAGCCTTCCTGTTCCAGTAACCTCGAGATGGTCGATGTTTCTGAAAAATTGAGTTTACACCCCAGGGTGTGAAAGGCTACGGTAGGTTTTTTTTCCATGGAAGCGGCAAAGATAAGGAGAGTTTGGTTTGTAGTCTATAGTCTATAGTCTTTGGTCTGTAGTTGTTAGAGGGTAATTCAACCACAGACTACAGGCTACAGACCCCAAACCAGTTGACTATTTATAACATTTTCTTAAAATACCAGATTCCCCTTACTCCATTTCCCGTTTTACAATATAAAAGTTATGTTTGCCAGTCTTAAAAATCCAAAACGATGCAGTTTAAAAAGATCAATAACCTGGTTGGATGGACGGTATTCCTGATTGCCAGTACCGTTTACATACTTACTTCCGAAGCCGGAGGTAGTTTCTGGGATTGCGGCGAGTTTGTCAGTAGCTGTTTTAAATTACAGATCCCCCACCCACCGGGAGCCCCTTTGTTTGTAATGCTGGGGCGGATTTTTATTGTATTGTTTGGAAATAACCCGCTCACAGCTGCCAAGGCGGTGAATATCATGAGTGCGCTGGCCAGTGGGTTTACCATTCTCTTTCTTTTCTGGACCATTACCCATTTTGCCAGAAAGATCATGAACCTGAAAACCAGTGATGTTTTCAGCACTTCCCAACTTTGGTCCATCATGGGTGCCGGTGCCGTAGGGGCACTTGCCTATACTTTCAGCGATTCTTTCTGGTACAGTGCTGTGGAAGGTGAAGTATATGCCATGTCTTCTTTTTTCACCGCCATTGTTTTCTGGGCCATCCTGAAATGGGAGAACCATGCCGATGAACCCGGGGCTGATAAATGGATTGTCTTTATCTTTTTCCTGATGGGTTTATCCATCGGTGTACACTTATTAAACCTGTTGACCATCCCGGCCATCGTAATGGTTTATTATTTCCGCAGAAGAGAAACATTGCAATATGATGTGATCCGTAAATGGTTTCTTCGTCTTGTTGTGATCGGGGGTGTATTGGCGTTTTTGTTCGCCCTGATCTCTGCCAGCAGCGAAGCAACCGATAATGTACCCATGGATGGTACCATGGCCGGTTTGATGCTATTCGGTACCCTGGCCGCCATCGGTCTTTTTTTCCTGGTTGAAAAATATGGCAAGGATAAGAAAGCCTATTACGGGGGTGTCTATATCTTTTTTGCCATCGGCTGTCTGCTGGTGGGTATTGTACAGGTAGGTGTGATTCAGATCACCGTTAAGATGGCGGGTACTTTTGACCGCTGGTTTGTAAACGGGTTCGGTCTGCCCTTCTTCTCCGGTTTTACCACTTTCTTTATCATTGTAGGTGCTTTGATCTGGTATGCACTTCGGATCGCCGAGAAAAAATCCTGGTCATATCTGCGTTTGGGTATGTGGTGTCTTACTTTCATGCTGATTGGTTACAGTACCTATGTTACCACCATGATCCGCTCCAATGCCAATCCTTCTGTGGATATGTATAATGTGGACAATCCCATCAGCCTGGTGGGTTATCTGGGTCGTGACCAGTATGGTGATTTCCCGATTTTATATGGCCAGAAATTTACAGCGGATCCGGTTGACCTGAGAAATACCGGTATGCGATACCAGAAATCCGATAATAAATATGTGGAGCTGGGAGAAGACAGAAAGTATGTCTATGCTGCCGAAGATAAAATGGTATTCCCCAGGGTTTGGGACCCCAGCAATGAACAGAACCATGCAGATTATTATGCGTATTTCCTGGGCATCAACAAAACCAGGGACGGCAAATATGAAAGAGCACCCAACCAGGTGGATAATGCCAAATTCTTTTTGGGTTACCAGATGTACTGGATGTACCTGCGCTATTTTATGTGGAATTTTGCCGGTAAACAAAATGACCTGCAGGGTCTTTTTGCCGGTAATGTAAGGGATGGTAACTGGATCACCGGTCTGCCAACGGATAACCTCATCTATGGCGACCAGAGCAGCTTGCCGGATAGCCTGAAAAACAATAAATCACATAACAAACTATTTGCACTTCCGCTGATCCTGGGATTGATCGGATTGTTTTACCAGTATAAGAAACGGGGCGATGACGGAACGGTGAATATGCTTTTATTCTTCTTTACCGGTCTTGCCATTGTCTTGTACCTCAACCAGGCAGGTTACCAGCCAAGGGAAAGGGATTATGCCTATGTTGGCAGCTTTTATGCCTTTGCGATCTGGATTGGAATTGGGGTGCTGAAAGTAAGAGACTGGCTGAGCAAAGCGCTTTCACAGACTACTGCAGCCACACTGGCCACGGTTGTTTGTTTACTGGCTGTTCCCGTGATCATGGCCCAGCAGGAATGGGATGACCATGACCGCAGCCATAAGGAATTACCCCGCGACCTGGCAAAAGATTACCTCGAAAGCTGCGCACCCAATGCGATCCTGTTCACCTATGGTGATAATGATACCTATCCTTTGTGGTATGCACAGGAAGTGGAAGGCATCCGTCCGGATATCCGTGTCATCAATTTCAGCTTATTGGGTATCGACTGGTATATCAATGAACTGAGGTATAAGGTGAACCAGAGCGATCCGATTGATGTGATCTGGACACCCAAACAGATCGAAGGCGGTAAACGGGATTATGTGGTTTTCCGTCCCAAGGACAATATCCCGCAGAATGCCTATTACGACCTTTTTGACCTGATGAAAAATTATGTGGGTAGCGATGACCCGGATAAGCTGGATGCCCGGGGTAGCGGTGATCCACTGAATACCTTTCCGGTGAAAAAAGTCTCCGTACCCGTGGACAAAGCCTTTGTTCTGAAAAACGGTACCGTAAATGCTACCGATAGTGTGGTGAGTGAAGTTCGCTTTGATATTCCGAAAGGGGCGCTGATGAAAAACGACCTGGCGCTGTTAAACATTATCGCAGCCAATAAATGGAAACGCCCGATCTACTTTACCAGCCCGACTGCTGAACTGGGCTTTGACCAGTATATCCGCAGGGATGGACTGAGCTATCGCCTGGTACCCGTAGAGAACAGCCGCGTGAATACCGACTGGATGTATAACAAGGCCATGAATGTTTTTGCCTTTGGTAATGCCAATGTGAAAGGTGTTTATTTTGATGAGGAGAACCGCAGGCATCTGCAAACCATCCGTGCCGCTTATGCCGATCTGGCGATGGATCTGGCGGATAAGAACCGGAAAGAAGATGCCAGAAAGGTTTTGGAAAGAGCAGATAAGATGCTGACTTCCGGTGGAAACTATGATTATGGCCAAACCAGCCGTGGCAATTTCCAGAACCGTACTTCGCTTATCTTCCTGCAGGCATGTTATGCTGCGGGTGATACGACACTTGCTAAAAAAGTGGCCGCTTCCGTGAAAAAAGACCTGCAACAGCAGTTGCGGTATTACAATACCCTTAGCGGCGATAAAGCCGATGGCATGTCTGAGGAAAGAAGGACGGCCGATAATTTCCTGAAGGGGATTGAACAGCTGGAATCGATTTATAATCCCCGGATCCAGATCCCGGGAAAATTGATGGCGCCTGCTGATTCCGGAAAACAGGAAAAGAAATAAAAAATCATTGATGTACTTAGCCCGGTTTTACAACCGGGCTTTTTTACGCCCCTTTTATTCCCCCTTTCGCAACCTTATTCCTTTGGCAAGTGTTAATATTGCTGATAATCTTTTTTGATTAGTTTAGGAATATGATCGGACACCGTTTTCTGCATTTTGACCCCAATGAGAACAACAAAAGCATCTTTGAACAGTTGCTGGATATTTTCATGCAATTACTGACCTATACCAATGGGGATGCTGCAGAAGCGCTGGACTGGCTGAACCAGCTTGACAGACAATACCATCTGACCAATGATGACTATGGGATGGGCGACTTTATTGAAGACCTCAAAGAGAATGGCTATCTGCAGGAGAATCCGCAGGATGGCAGCTTCTCCATAACCGGAAAATCGGAACAGACCATTCGCAAGAAAAGCCTGGAAGAAATATTCGGTAAACTGAAAAAGACCCGGCAGGGCAATCACCAGACATTCAAACCCGGTCAGGGGGATGAAGTGAATCCGGATACCCGTTCGTTTCAGTTCGGGGATATGCTGGAGCAGATCGATTTTACCGAAAGTATCCGGAATGCACAGATCAACAGGGGTATTGAAAGCTTTTCCATGCAGGAGGAAGATCTGCAGATCCGGGAAAGTGATTTCAAGACACAGACTTCAACGGTTTTGATGATCGATATCTCCCATTCCATGATATTGTATGGGGAAGACAGGATCACACCGGCCAAAAAAGTAGCCATGGCGCTGAGTGAACTCATCACCACGAAATATCCCAAAGACACGCTCGATATTGTGGTATTTGGAAATGATGCCTGGCAGATCGAAGTAAAGGATCTACCCTATCTGCAGGTGGGTCCATACCATACCAATACCGTTGCCGGTCTGGAACTGGCGATGGATCTGCTGCGCCGGAGAAAAAATCCCAACAAACAGATCTTTATGATCACAGACGGGAAACCCACCTGTCTGAAGATCGGTAAGAAGTATTATAAAAACAGTTTTGGGCTCGACAGGAAAGTGGTAAACCGTTGTATCAATCTGGCGGCACAATGCAAGAAACTGAAAATACCCATCACCACTTTCATGATTGCCTCAGATCCTTACCTGCAGAATTTTGTTCAGGAATTCACCGAAATGAATAATGGTAAAGCCTTTTTTGCTTCACTGGATAAATTAGGTGCGTTTATCTTCAAGGATTTTGAAAGCGGGAAAAGACGAACCGTATACTGATGAAGTTTTGATTCCATCAGGTATCAGTATTCATAAGAAATAAGCAAGGAAATTTTTTACTTTATTATCAGACAAGCGTAATATGGATTATCAAAAAATAAAAACACTCGGTCAGCTAAAAAAAAGCGGCTATCAACCGAAATCTGTAAAGGAAGAGATCCGGGAAAACCTGATCAGCAGTATCCGTAACAAGGAAAACCCTTTCGAAGGCATTTTGGGTTATGAGGATTCTGTGATACCAGATACTGAAAGGGCTTTGCTGAGTCAGCACAATATCCTGTTCCTCGGTTTGCGCGGACAGGCCAAGACCCGGATGGCCCGGCAGATGGTGGACCTGCTGGATGAATACATACCCATCGTGGCAGGCAGTGAAGTGAACGATGATCCCCTGAAACCACTGAGCAAGATGGCCCGTGACCTGATAGCGGAACATGGGGATGACACACCCGTTCAATGGATGCATCGCAGTGAACGGTATGGTGAAAAGCTGGCCACCCCCGATGTGAGTGTGGCCGATCTGATCGGTGATATTGATCCGATCAAAGCTGCCAACCTTCGGCTCAGTTTTGCAGATGAGAAAGTGATCCATTATGGTATCATACCCAGGAGTAACCGGGGTATTTTTGTGATCAATGAATTACCGGATCTGCAGGCAAGGATACAGGTTGCCTTATTCAATATCCTGCAGGAAGGCGATATACAGATCAGGGGCTTCAAATTACGGATGCCATTGGATATCCTTTTTGTATTTACAGCCAATCCCGAAGACTATACCAACCGGGGAAGTATTGTAACGCCTTTAAAAGACAGGATTGAAAGTCAGATCCTGACCCATTACCCGAAAAGTATTGAAACCTCCCTGTTGATCACGGAACAGGAAGCCAATATCCCGGCCGTTCAGAAAGAAAGGATTTCAGTAAGTGATCTTGTCAAAAGACTGGTGGAGCAGGTGGCATTTGAAGCCAGGTCCAATGAATATGTAGATAAGAAAAGCGGTGTGAGTGCGAGACTGACGATTGCCGCTTATGAAAATGCGGTGAGCAGTGCGGAAAGAAGGGCCATCATTCACGATGAAGCCAGGACCCAGGTGTGGATCAGTGATCTCTCGGGAATCATACCCGCCATAACCGGTAAAATTGAACTGGTATATGAAGGCGAACAGGAGGGACCTTATCAGGTTGCTGTCAATTTGCTTGATAAGTCGATCCGTACCCAATTCGTTGCCTATTTCCCCAACCCGGATCAACTCAAAAAAAGAAGGGGAACGGGTAAAAAATCAATGGAAGAAAAAGAGCCGGAAAATCCCTATAAAGCCATTATCCGCTGGTTTGATGCAGGCAATCACCTGGATCTGTTACTGGATATGAAAGATGCGGATAAAATTGCGGCATTGTATAAAGTGGATGGACTCTATGGATTTGTGAAAAAATACTATCCCCATGCCAATGAATCGGAGAATGCCTTATTGATGGAATTTGTTTTGCATGGACTTTCTTCCTATTCCATGATCAGCAAAAAAGTGATGGATGGGAAAATTGAATTCAAGGACCTGATGGGCAGCATGATGAACCTGGGAGCGATGAACCTGGATGAAGAGGAGGATGGGTTAAACGAAGATGACTACCGATAGGTATTTGAAAATTTGAAAATATGCTGATTTGAAAATGAGTCTGGCCCAACTGCCTGACTCATTTTATTTTTAATCATGTCATTTTCAAAATTTCAAATTCCCGCATTTTCAAATTCTTTAAATCAATTCTTTCAGTTTTTCAACAACCGTATCAATTTCAGCAGTGGTATTGTGTTTGCTGAAAGAGAAACGAACCGTAACCTGGTTGGGATTATTGTTGATGGCGCGGATCACATGCGATCCCTGGTCGGCACCACTGGTACAGGCGCTACCGCCACTGGCGCAGATATTGTTGATATCCATATTGAACAGGATCATTTCGCTTTTCTCCGTTTTGGGAAAACTCACACTTAACACCGTATAAAGACAACTACCCAGCGGATCGCCATTAAAGGCAACACCTTTGATGTTCTTTTTCAGACGATCCATCATATAGGTCTTCAAACCCCGAACATAAGTACTGTCTTTCTCATAACCATCCGTCG
>JAGWTX010000093.1 GCA_028875955.1 Bacteroidota bacterium
CCGGAAAATAACAAAATGCCTCCCATAAATAATTTACCCGACAATAGCATTCTGGGGGATGGAAATGACTGGTACAATATTCCCGTCAGGGCAATAGCGAATACATGATAGAACTGATACCTTACGCCTGTTTCATAGATCCCCATGGCATCCTGTGTCAGATGGGCTTTTAGGGTATGTGCACCAAAAGCACCGAGAGCTACCGACAGACAACCCAGCCAGGCTGCTGTGATGAGAAAGGGTTTATGCATATTGTTTGATGATTTTGGCAAAGCCGGATTCGTTGATTTCATTTCCCTGCAGCCGGTGTTTTGCCTGGATATAATACGGGAGTCTTTCCACCAGTTTATCCACCAGGTATTGTTTCAGTTCTTCGTCTGATAATTTTTCTATCAGTGGCCGATGTGCTTTTTCGGGTTTCAGCCTTTCCACCAGCAGATCCACAGGTTCATCGATCCAGATGGTGATACCCTGACTGTTCATCCAGTTCATATTTCCCTCAAAACAGGGCGTCCCGCCTCCGGTTGCCAAAACAAAAGTTTTTTTCTCCCTGAACCAGCGCAAAATTTTGGCTTCTGTTTTTCTGAAATGCGCTTCCCCGTCTTCTTTGAAAATTTCAGCAATGGTCTTTTCTTCCTGGGCTTCAATCAGAAAATCCAGATCATACCCGCAGGTCTTCAGTTTTTTGGAAAGGGATTTGGTCCAGTATGATTTACCGGAACCCATCATTCCGATCAGAAATATTTTCATAACAACCCGCTGTTTGTGTTTTAGGTGAATGCGTTCAATCCGGTAACATCCATACCGGTGATGAGCAGATGTATATCATGCGTGCCCTCATATGTTATCACGCTTTCCAGGTTCATCATATGGCGCATAATGGGATATTCACCGGTGATCCCCATGCCTCCCAGCATCTGTCTGGCATCCCTTGCAATGGATGTGGCTATTTCACAACTATTCCGTTTGGCCATGCTGATCTGCTGGGGTGTGGCTTTGCCTTCATTCATCAGTGTTCCCAACCGCCATACCAGTAATTGTGCTTTGGTGATTTCCGTGATCATTTCAGCCAGCTTTTTCTGCTGCAATTGAAAACCGCCAATCGGCCTGTCAAACTGGATCCGCTCCTTACTATACCGTAAAGCCGTATCATAGCAATCCATTGCCGCACCCAACGCACCCCAGGCTATGCCATAGCGGGCCTTGGATAAACAGCCCAGCGGTCCTTTCAGGCCTTTGACATTGGGCAGGATATTTTCCTTAGGAACTTTTACATTGTCAAATACGAGTTCACCGGTTGCGCTGGCGCGCAGACTCCATTTTCCATGGGTAGTGGGTGTGGAAAAACCATCCATACCCCGTTCAACTATGACTCCCTGGATCTCGTTCTGTTCATTTTTCGCCCAAACAACCGCAACCTGGGCAAATGGGGCGTTACTAATCCACATTTTGGCACCGTTCAGGATCACATGCGTCCCTGCGTCACGGATATGGGTGAGCATGCCTGCGGGATTACTTCCGTGATCCGGTTCGGTAAGACCAAAACAACCCAGCCATTCTCCACTGGCCAGTTTGGGTAAAAAACGATTTCGCTGTTCTTCATTCCCATAGGCATAGATCGGATACATGACCAGACTCCCCTGTACACTTGCGGTACTGCGAACCCCGCTATCCCCTCTTTCCAGTTCCTGCATCATGAGCCCGTAGCTGATATAATCCAATCCGCCGCCCCCGTATTGTTCGGGAATGGTCGGACCGAAACAGCCCAGTTCACCCAACTGCCGGACGATCTGCTCAGGAAAGCTTGCCTTTTGTGCATAGTCTTCAATGATGGGAGAGATTTCCTTTTTGACATAATTTCTCACTGTTTCCCTGATCAGTTTGTGTTCATCTGTGAGGAGGTCATCCAACTGGTAATAATCCGGGGATTGGAATACATCGGTTCTGGCAGCCATATGAATCGTTTGTAAAGTTTATCCGGACCGGATATATCCCCGGCCCGATTCAATACAAAGTTAAAGATACGCCATGCGGCTAAATAATCCTGTTCATGTGAGCACGCAAAATAGAAGCCGGAGTCTCATCAAAACCAACCGGCCCTTTATCATGCCATTCATGCCTTTCAGATAAACAGCACTCCGTTCCTCCTAAAATAGTAGGGTTATGAAGCGAAACTTATCACTTTGATGCAACAAAAGGGCTGTTTGTGTGACATTATATAAACAAGAAAAGACAAACCATTGGAACTGAGTCTGCAAAGCACCACCCTGACATTGATTGAAAATTGTTTGCAAGGCAACAGGGAAAGCTATCGGTTATTGTATGACCAGTATGCCAAAGCCATGTACAATACGGCTTTCAGAATATTGAATAACCAGGCGGATGCCGAAGATATTTTACAGGAGGCATTCATAGATGCGTTCCAAACGCTGAAAAATTTTCGCAACCAGGCCAGTTTTGGGTCCTGGCTGAAAAGGATCGTGATACACAAGTCAATCAATCATATCAAAAGGGACAGAAAAAACTGGGTGGAGGTTGACAGGCAGGAAATCGACCAGTATGCTTACCAGGATGAAGCCGAACCGGATGAAGCTGAATTTGTATATCGGGTGGAGAGTATCAAACAGGCGATTCGGTTATTACCAGACGGCTACCGAACGGTACTATCGTTGCATTTGATTGAAAATATCAAACAGGAGGATATCGCACAACTACTGGGCATCTCTCATGCGACCGTAAGAACCCAATATCTGCGGGCCAAAAAGAAATTACTGACGATCATCACACAACAAGATTTGTTATGAAAAATAAACTGGAAGATTTTGTCAAAAGAAACCGGGATGCATTTGATTCCGAGAATCCTTCCCCGCATATCTGGGAAGCCATTGAACAAACACCGGAAAAAAAAGAAAAAAAGATCCTGTATTATTTTTCCCGGATGCAGGCAGCTGCCATCTTATTGTTATTGCTCAACGGAATGGTTATATTTTTCCTGTTACAATACAGGACAAACGGAAAAACCGAACCAGCATCCGGTATGATGTCCCAACCCGTTGCCGGTCAGGAAATAAAAGTGTCGGAAGACATGCTTTCCCAATTCAGCAAGGCCGTTGAGAAAAAACAGGAAAGGTTAAAGGAAGTAGCCAGTACCAATCCCGTACTGTATAAAAAATTTACCGACGCCCTCAACCAATTAAATACGGTTTATAAAGATCTTGAAAACGAACTCGAGCATAACCCCAATAAAGAACAATTATTAGAAGTCATGATTCAGAACCTCAGCCTGCAGCAAGAGTTATTGAATCAGCAATTATCCATTTATCAAAAAATCAAAAACAACAAAAATGAAACATTTATTAAAAATATGTAGCCTGGCCCTTTTTATGTCCGGTACCGTACGTGGGGCATCTGCACCTGCCGACCAGGATGTGGCCAAATCCAAGACCTACTCAAAAAGCTATGCATTGAGTAACAGTGACAAGGTTTTACTGGATAACAGTTTCGGAGAAATGAAGATCAATACCTGGTCCAAAAATGAAGTAAAAGTGGATGTAAGCATCACCGTAAAAGCCGGCACTGAAGAAAACGCGCAGCGAATTCTGGATATTGTGAACATCGAGGACGGGAAGAACAATGGTGAAGTCTTTTTTAAAACCCATCTCAACAATAAAAAGGATGACTGGAAGGAAAACAATAAAGAGAAAAACCAACATACTTCATTCAACATCAACTATACGGTCTATCTGCCTACTGCCACCACCCTTGAAGCCACCAATCAATTCGGGGCCATGGTCATTGGTGATTATGAAGGGCCGGTGACGCTGAATAGCAAATTCGGCAGCCTGACCGCAGGGAAGCTGGGTAATGCAAAGAAAGTAAAAGTGGAATTCGGAAAAGCCACCATTGAAAGCATGCATAACGGTGATCTGTCTATCCATTTTTCCAGGGCCCAGGTTAATCAGTTAAGCGGCGATATAGATGCCGATTTTCAACAATCGAATGGTGTGAAAATCAATCTGGAAAACCAGCTGACCAAACTGGATATCAAAAACAATTTCAGCAAGGTTTATCTGGTTGCAGATAAAAACTTATCCGCCAGTTTTGACATAAAAACCAGTTTTGGCAGTTTCAACAACAAGACATCCTTCAACATTCCCAAGCTTGAGGATAGTGAGAAAAAATATTTTAATAAAAACCAGTCCTACAGCGGTAAAGCCGGCAACGGACAGATCCCGGTAAATATCAAAAGCAATTTCGGGAGCATTACGCTGGATTATGACATTGCTTTTGATGTGAATGAAAAACCGGAAAGACATTCAAAATCAAGGGCTTAAATTTTACCTATCCTGCAAAAAAGATACCTCGCGTATCTTTTTTGTTTTTTAAAGCTGTGAAACGGGATTGCCCTGACCTATTTGAAAACCAGTGGAATGCGCTTATCTTTCTGAAAAGAAAGAGATGAAAACCTATCCACTTTTGGTTCTGCTGGTTTTTCCATTACTGATCAATGCACAGTCCGGTGAACCGAAAAAAAAGCAACCTGCCAGTTCCATCAAACAATACTTTTTTGTAATGCTAACGGCCGGCTCGAACAGGAACCAGGATTCTGTTACTGCCGCTAAGATCCAAAAAGGGCATTTGGCCAATATTGAACGATTATATTATCTCGGAAAATTAAAAGTGGCGGGGCCATTTGGCGACGATGGCAAATGGATCGGGTTATTTATATTCGATTGCCCCGACCAGGCTGAGGTGGAAAAGTTGTTGCACACAGACCCTGCCATTCAAAGCGGCAGATTGGCCTATGAAATTCATCCCTGGTGGACTTCCCCGATAGGAAGTTTTACGGAAGGTGTCCCGAAAAAAATACAGGAATAAAAGACAAACGCCCTTTTAAAGGGCGTTTGTCTTTTATAGGAATGAATTCTCACTTTACTCATCTTCACCCATTTCCCAGGGTCGTCTGGTACCATTACCTGCAGGGGAACCGCTTTGTTCAATATCGATATTGATTTCCTTGATATCCACAGATCGCTGGGTGGTATCCCCCATGAGGTACTCGGTGAAATAATCCGCCATCCTCCAGAAAAAATATTCAACCATTGGACCATACCCGTGTCTTTGTCCGGGTAACAATACCAGATCAAACCGTTTATTGGCTTTGATCAGTGCATTGGCCACCCGTATGGTATTGGCCGGGTGTACGTTATTATCCATATCGCCGGTAGACAACATGAGATGTCCTTTCAGGTTTTTCACCAGGTCCTGGTTCTTTTCAATACTATAGGCAAAAGTGGTATCGCCCTTATCTGAAATGGTTTCCTTAACCCCATGGTGCTTTTCGCTCCACCAACGGTTATAGATGGAATTGTCGTGGTTACCCGATGAGGAGACCGCCACTTTAAAGAAATCGGGATATACCAGCATGGCTGCAGTACTCATAAAGCCACCACCTGAATGCCCGTGTATACCTACCCGGTCGATATCCATGAACGGATACCGGTCGGCCAATTGTTCTGCACAGGCTTTTTTATCTGCCAATCCATAATCCCGGAGGTTGCCATAACCATAATTGTGGTACCATTTACTCCTGGAAGGATGTCCCCCTCTGTTTCCCATCGTTATGACTACGAAACCCAGTTGTGCGAGTCTTTCCGTCCTGTCCATGCTTCTGCCAAATGCCTTGTTGACGGCTTCGGTTTGCGGACCGGGATATACATATTCAATGACCGGATATTTTTTGGTGGAATCAAAATCAAACGGCTTATACATCACACCGTAGATATCTGTGATTCCGTCGTCTGCTTTCACCGTAAAGGTTTCCGGGAAATGATAACCCGCGGCGAATAAGGAACGCAGGTCGGCTTTTTCAAGTTCCATGATCTTTCTGCCATCGGCAGCATACAACGTTGAAACCGGGATGGTATTTACCCTGGAAGCATTATCGACAAAATAGCTATTCGGGTCATTGAAAGACATGCTGTGTTCAAAATCACCGGTGTTCAGCAGTTTGAGACCCGTACCATCAAAATTCACTTTATAGGCATGGAGATAATAGGGGTCTTCTCCCACTTCTCTTCCATTGGCGGAAAAATAAACGACCCGTCTGGCATCATCAATACCCAGGATATCTTCCACATGGTAGGCACCGGATGTGATTTGGTTTTTGAGTTTACCATTCTCATCATAGAGATACAAATGCGCATAGCCGTCCCTTTCACTCCATTCAATCAGTTCCTTACCCTGGTTAACCAGGCCCAGTCTGCGGGTTTCAATATAGGTATTCAGTCTTTCCTGGATCAGGGCCTTACTGGTTCCACTGGCCACATCTGCCACGCAGACATCAATCTTTTTCAGATCACGGCTGGTTCGGGTAAAATAGAATTTCGCATTGGTTCCCAGCCAAACAACGGGCCGGAAATCATCGTCACGTGTATTGATTTTTCCGGGATCCGTCCATAGGGAGATGTCCTGATCCTTGAATTCGGATACGTTCATTTCCTTTCCTGATCTTGTACCCGCATCAAAAAGATACACATGGTCTACGGGAGAATCTTTTTCACCGGGCATCCAGTATTTATAGGTTTCCAGGGTAGGTCTTGGATTTGCCAGGCTATTGATCACCCAAAGGTCTTTTACCTTTCTGTTATCCGTACGCACCAGCGTAAAATGTTTTGAATCCGGAGACCATAACACAAATACCCTTTTCCGTTTGTGCCTGTTCTTTTCCATCTCTTCATTATCTTCGCCATTACCCGATAGATTACCGTCGGAATAATAACTGAAACCATCTATCCCGTCAGTGGTCAATGCCGTTTCTACGATCGTACTGTCGTCGGCATTTTTCAGGGCTTTCTCATAATTTTCCTTATCCATCCAGAAAAGGTTGAAGTCCTTTCCAAAGACCACCATGCTGCTATCGGGTGACAGGGAAGCCCATTGCGGTTTGCGTTTGGGTTTGCTGAAATCGTTTAATTCTGTCAGTTCCCCTGTATTGATATTGTATTCAAAATAGAAGATCTTTTTCTTCATAACAGGTGGAGCCCCTTTTTTTACGACCGCCTGTTTGTCAACTTCATCCTGTGTGCTTTTCACTTCAAACTGAATCCAGTTTTCATCCCTGATAAAACGCATGCTGTCTAAACCCAGGTGTTGCGCATCAAATGGGTCCTTCACAATACGGGTGATCTTTGCTGCCAGATCTGCATTATCAAACAAGGGTTTCTTCTCCCCTTTTCCGGGATCCACGATATACCATTTCTTTCCTTCGGTTGTTTCATATACATACCAGAAACGGTCAGATTTTTTCAGCCAGTGCGGATCCACACCCGTGCTGAAAATCAGCTTACTCAGTTTTTTGGGGGAGAACCTGGCAGCCAGTTGATAATTGGCTTTTGTAACAGGTGTATTTTGTGCACGGGTGCCGTAAGCGAAGCACAAAAAAACCAACATCAATACGATTTTTCTCATATCAGTTTAATTTTGGAGTCAATGAAAATACAGCAAAGGCAATGAAAATAACCACCGCAGATCAAAAATGTTTGTACTACCCTTTATTAGGGTGGCTGCCCGCTTTCCCAAAAGGTAATACACTCAAATTCAGCATTTCCTGCTTACTTTGTAAAAAACGATAGCTATGCCTGAAGTATTGGATACTTCTCCTGATTTTGCCCATGGTGCGGATCTTGCAGATGATCTGGCCAAATTCAAGACTGTCTTTCATTATCCCCAGCACAATGGAAAAGATGTGATCTATTTCTGTGGCAATTCGCTGGGGCTTCAACCAAAAAATGCCGAGGC
>JAGWTX010000094.1 GCA_028875955.1 Bacteroidota bacterium
TGGGGTTGGAAGTATTACTCGAAATCCACAATGAGGAAGAATTGGATCATATCTGTGATGCAGTGGATCTCGTAGGCGTGAATAACCGGAACCTTAAGACTTTTTCGGTGGACATTGAAACCTCCCTGGGACTTATCAACAGGATACCCAGCGATAAACCTGCAGTGGCAGAGAGTGGTATCAGTGATGTAGATACTATTGTAACTTTACGCCGGGCCGGTTTCAAAGGCTTCCTGATCGGGGAGAACTTCATGAAACAGCCCAGCCCTTCGATTGCTTTTGCTGATTTTGTCAATCAACTAAAAGCAAGCTAACATGCGAATCAAAGTTTGCGGTATGACCAATGCCGAACAGGTAATGCAACTCGATGAAATGGGGGTTGAATTTGCCGGTTTTATTTTTTACCCTAACTCGCCCAGGTATGTATACCGGTCCATGCACAAGGAGGAGATTAAAAAGATCCGGGGTAAGGGGATCAATAAAGTGGGGGTCTTTGTCAATGCAGGCATAGAGGAAGTGCTCGAGGCCGTGGATGATTGTGGTTTGTATCTGGTACAGTTACATGGGGATGAAACGCCGAAATACTGCGAGAAAATCGCCAATTATGTAACAGTCGTCAAAGCTTTCAGATTACGGGAGGATGACAATGTGTTATGGAAGATAAAGGATTACCGGGATATCGCAGACATGTTTCTCTTTGACACGGAAGGGGCAGGTTACGGGGGAACCGGCAGAAAGTTTGACTGGAATCTCCTCAAAGACCTGACGATCGGGAAACCCTATTTTCTCAGTGGGGGGATAGAACCGGAGGATACGGAAAAGTTAAAAATATTTGCGGGAGAACCCGTAGCCAAAGATCTTTTTTCCATTGATATCAACAGCCGTTTTGAAACCTCACCCGGAGTGAAGGATATGGGAAAATTACAACCGTTTATTGAGGCAGTTAAGAAATTATAAATTAAATCAGATGCAAACAGTTACGTATCAGCAACCCGATGTGCAGGGATATTATGGTCAGTTTGGGGGAGCTTATATTCCGGAGATGTTACACAGGAATGTGGCAGAACTGAAAGAAAGATACCTATCCATCATGGAGGAAGCTTCCTTTCAAAAGGAGTTTCAGATGTTGTTAAAAGATTATGTCGGCAGACCTACCCCACTTTTCTTAGCGGAAAGACTGAGTAAGGAATTCAATTCTTCCATCTATCTGAAAAGAGAAGATCTCTGCCATACGGGCGCACACAAGATAAACAATACCATTGGCCAGATCCTGCTTGCCAGAAAACTGGGCAAGACCCGGATCATTGCAGAAACAGGTGCCGGTCAGCATGGTGTAGCCACCGCAACGGTTTGTGCCTTGAAAGGGATGGAATGTATTGTATATATGGGTGAAAAGGATATTGAAAGACAGGCGCCCAATGTGGCCCGTATGAAAATGCTGGGTGCGAAGGTGATCCCGGCCATCAGCGGAAGCAAAACGCTAAAAGATGCCACCAATGAAGCCATTCGCGACTGGATCAATAATCCGGTGGATACCCATTATATCATCGGCAGTGTGGTGGGACCGCATCCTTACCCGGATATGGTGGCCCGGTTCCAGAGTGTCATCAGCGAAGAGACGCGCTGGCAGTTAAAAGAAAAAACCGGATCGGAATTACCCACCCATGTGGTTGCCTGTGTAGGGGGCGGCAGTAATGCAGCAGGAGCGTTTTATCATTACCTGGATGAACTGAGTGTACAATTGGTTGCCGTTGAAGCAGCCGGGCATGGAGTATACAGTGGCATGAGCGCTGCAACCTCACAATTGGGTAAACCCGGGGTATTGCATGGGTCCAAAAGCCTGGTCATGCAAACCGAAGATGGCCAGGTGATTGAGCCGCATAGTATTTCAGCGGGACTGGATTATCCGGGTATCGGCCCCTTACATGCCAACCTCTTTGCCAGTGGCAGGGGAACTTTTTTAAGTGCAACAGATGAAGAAGCTTTGCAATCGGCATTTCACATCAGCAAAACAGAAGGCATTATCCCTGCGCTGGAAACCGCACATGCATTTGCCATACTGGGAAAACTAAACCTGAAAACAACAGACAGGGTAGTGATCTGCCTGAGCGGGAGGGGCGACAAGGATCTGGCTACCTACATGAACGCCATGGATATTTAATGAATCAATTTTATGAGCAGAATACAGGCATTATTCAATCGGAAAAAAAATCGGGTCCTGAATGTTTACTGCACCGCAGGCTACCCGGAACTCAACAGCACCATTCCGGTTATGAAGGCATTACAGGAAAACGGTGCAGACCTGATCGAACTGGGGATGCCCTATAGTGATCCACTGGCAGATGGTCCTGTTATCCAGGCAAGCGGAACCCGGGCATTGGAGAACGGGATGACCATTGCTGTTCTGCTTGAGCAGTTACGCAATGCCGGGGATGCCATACAGGTGCCTGTAATCTTAATGGGTTATATGAATCCTGTTTTGCAATATGGTTTTGAAAGATTTTGTGCGGATGCGCGTGCAGCCGGTGTAGACGGGTTGATTCTGCCCGATCTGCCTGAATTCGAGTATGAGTCCGAATACGGAGCGGTTATAAAAAAATATGGACTGGATTTTATTTTCCTGGTTACGCCGGAAACATCCGAAGAGCGGATCAGAAAGCTGGATGCTTTAAGTTCGGGATTTCTGTATGCAGTGAGTTCATCGGCAACCACAGGAAAGGATAAGGATTTTGATACAGTCAGTGTTTACCTGAAAAGACTGCAGTCCATGCAATTAAAGAATCCGGTGTTGGTAGGGTTCGGTATCAAAGACAAAGCTACTTTCGATACAGCCTGTGCCAATGCCAATGGTGCGATCATCGGTACGGCTTTTATCAAAGCTATTGAAGACAGCCAGTCGCTTCCGGAAACCATTAGCCGTTTTCTGAAATCGGTATTGGAAGGATAATGGTTTTTTTTGTAAGGGTTTACAACAAGGTTTTAATAAACGGGAAACTATGAAGTTGGCGATCGTAAAATATAATGCGGGTAATATCCAGTCTGTTTTATACGCTTTGGAACGTATCGGCATGGAAGCAGCTGTTACCGATGACCATCGTGTGTTATCGGAAGCGGATAAAGTGATTTTTCCCGGGGTGGGTGAAGCCAGCACTGCCATGCAGTATCTTGCTGAGAGAGGGTTGGATACACTGCTCAAAAACCTGACACAGCCGGTATTGGGGATCTGTCTGGGGATGCAGTTGATGTGTAACCATAGTGAAGAAAACGACACGGATTGCCTGGGTATATTTGATACCAGGGTGAAGCGGTTTACGGTAGACCTGAAGATCCCCCAGATTGGCTGGAATTCGATAGAACAGACCCGAGGCCCTTTATTTGAAGGGATCCCTGCGGGAGCATATACCTATTTCGTACATAGCTATTATGCGGAACTGTGCAGTGAAACTGCTGCTGTAACCCATTATGGAGCCCCCTTCAGCAGTGCCCTGCAGAAAAATAATTTTTACGGTGTCCAGTTTCACCCCGAAAAAAGTGCGGCAATCGGTGAACAGATCCTCCGGAATTTTATCCGGATCAAATAGTAAACAGAATCATTATTCACTTTATATTTTTTCTTTTCGATGCAGATCATACCCGCCATAGATATTATTGATGGAAAATGCGTTCGCCTCACACAAGGGGATTATGGACAAAAAAAGGTCTACCATGAAAATCCATTGGAAGTGGCCAAAGCGTTTGAAGCCGCTGGGTTACAGCGACTGCATCTGGTTGATCTGGACGGGGCCAGGGCCGGTAAGGTTACCAACTGGAAAGTATTGGAATCCATTGCAGGGAATACCTCGCTGGTGATTGATTTCGGCGGCGGCATCAAAACGGAAACCGACCTCAACATTGTATTTGAATCCGGGGCCGCATTGGCTACGATCGGAAGCCTGGCTGTCAAACAGGAAGCCTTGTTTGTCAGTTGGCTGGATAAGTATGGGGCCGATAAGTTTTTTTTGGGCGCAGACGTGAAGGATGAAAAAATCGCCATTGGCGGATGGCTTGAAACAACCGATATCGATATTTATTCCTTTATTCAATCTTACCAGGCCGTAGGGATCAAACAGCTATTCTGTACAGATGTAAGCAGGGATGGAAAACTGGAGGGGCCATCCCTTGGACTCTACCAGGGAATCATCCAACGATTTCCCAAACTGCATTTTGTAGCAAGTGGCGGTGTTGCCAGTATGGATGACCTGCAGGAACTGAAGCGGATCGGTTGCCAGGGCGTGATCATCGGAAAAGCGATATATGAGGGCAGGATCGACATGGCAGATTTGAAAAACATCCTTTGACAACAGAACCTGATAAAATTTGCGTTCAATACTATTGGCTAAAATTCATATAATGTTTACAGAATGCAACAGGAAGATGTTTATAGTAAAATAAGCCTGCAAACCAAATACAAATCATACTCCATCACAAACCAAGCTATTCCATGCTGACAAAACGAATCATACCCTGTCTCGATATCAAAGATGGCCGCACGGTAAAAGGTATCAATTTTGAGAATATCCGTGACGCAGGTGATCCGGTGGAACTGGGTGCCTTTTATGCGGAACAGGGTGCGGATGAACTCGTTTTCCTGGATATCACGGCTACGGTGGAAAAAAGAAAAACACTGAGTGAACTGGTGAATAAGATCTCCCATCGCATCAACATTCCTTTTACCGTTGGTGGCGGCATCAGCAGTATCGAGGATGTAAGCGTGTTATTGCAAAATGGCGCTGATAAGATTTCGGTAAATACCGCTGCTTTTAAAAATCCCGCATTGATCGCTGGTCTTGCCCGGGAATTCGGGAGCCAGTGTGTGGTGCTGGCCATCGATACCAAACAGGAAGCTGATGGGGAATGGTATGTTTATCTGAATGGCGGAAGAACAAAAACCGATATGCGTTGTGAAGACTGGGCAAGACAGGCCGTAGATCTGGGTGCCGGAGAAATCCTGCTCACTTCCATGAACCACGATGGCACCAAACAGGGTTTTGCGCTGGACATCACTGAAAAACTGGCCACCGGATTGCCTGTCCCTGTAATTGCTTCGGGTGGTGGCGGAACCATGCCGCATTTTGTGGAGGTTTTCACCAAAGGGAAAGCCGATGCTGCATTGGCTGCCAGCATTTTTCACTTTAAAGAAATTGCCATACCGGATCTGAAACAATTCCTGCGGGATGCAGGCATTGAAGTAAGACACTGACAGAAAGCTTAGGATAGCCCGGCTTTTCGTAGCTTTGTAAGGATAAGGTTCACACCCAAATACCTACCATGAAAATTGATTTTAATAAATATGCCGACGGATTGGTGCCTGCCATTGTTCAGGATTATACGACGCAAAAGGTATTGATGCTGGGTTTTATGAATGAAGCGGCTTTGAAAAAAACAGAAGAAAGCGGAAAAGTCACTTTCTATAGCCGTAGCAAGCAACGTCTCTGGACAAAGGGTGAGGAAAGCGGGAATTTTCTGGAATTGAAATCGCTGACACCTGACTGCGACCAGGATACCCTGCTCATCAAAGCGCATCCGACCGGTCCGGTTTGTCATACCGGCGCCGACACCTGCTGGAGTGAACGCAACCATAGCGATAATTTTTTATTGTACCTGGAAGATATTATCCGGCTACGCAAACAGGCATCTCCTGATGAATCCTATGTAGCCAGGCTCTTTTCAAAAGGCATCAATAAAATAGCCCAGAAAGTAGGTGAGGAAGCGGTTGAGCTGGTGATTGAGGCAAAGGACAACGATGAAGACCTTTTTTTAAACGAGGCTGCCGATCTTTTGTTTCATTATTTGCTTTTGCTTAACGCCAAAGGCTATAACTTGCAAAGAGTGACTGAAATATTAGAAAAAAGACATTCCAAATAATCGACAAACCATGAAGAAATTTTTTGCCTTACTGTTTATTCCCTTCTTATCGATGGCCCAGGGTGGTCAGGGTTTTGGTAACATGAACCGGCCCCAGGTGGTTCAGGGATTTGAGATCAAAGGAAATATCGAAGGAGTAAAAGATAACACAGAACTCACCCTCCTGACAGCCGTAGATCGCAAAGTGATCGGTAAATCAAAAGTTTCGAAAGGAGCATTTCAATTCAAAGGTGTACTGGCCGAACCGGATCTTTTGCAATTGACCATCCCCGGGGAGAAACAAGGGGTGGATCTCTTTATTGGTAACGATCAGGTAAAGCTTACTGGCAATATAGCTGCATTGGGAAATGTATCCGTAACAGGCTCATCCACACAAACGGATTTTGAAGCTTTCAAAAAAGAGTTCAATGGCTATTTTGAGGCTTTTTCAAAATTAGGGGCCACTATCCAGGGTGAGAAAGATCCGGCAAAAAGGGAATCCCTGATGCAGGAATACAATGCCAGCAAAGAAAAAATAAAAGACGCTGCCATAGCGTTTGCAAAAAATAAATCCAACTCTGGTGTCAGTGCATTGGCACTTTTTGTTGTTTCCCCGCTTTTTGAAAATTCGGAAGAACTGGAAACCAGCTATAACCAATTAACACCGCTGGTGAAAAGCAATTCCTTTGGAAAAGGAATCGAAAAAAAGCTGGCTGATGAAAAGATTGGCAGGGTAGGCTCACAGGCGCTTGAGTTTACACAAAAAGATGTAGATGGTAAACCCATATCGCTTGCCTCTTTCAGGGGTAAATATGTATTGGTTGATTTCTGGGCCAGCTGGTGCAGACCCTGTCGTGCAGAAAACCCCAATGTGGTACATGCCTATCAAACCTTTAAGGATAAGAATTTCACGGTATTGGGTGTATCTCTCGATCAATCCAAACCCAATTGGCTGGAAGCGATAAAGGCAGATAACCTCACCTGGACACATGTCAGCGATCTGCAATATTGGAACAACGCCGTAGCCCAGTTATACCATATTCAAAGTATCCCATCCAATTTGCTGATTGATCCTACCGGTAAGATAATTGCCCGGGATATCAGAGGGGAAGCCCTGCAACAGAAATTAGCCGAACTGCTGAAATAAAAATAAACGGTTACGGTTCAGTTTGCATTTTCACCAGGCAACCTTGAATATTTTAGGATAAGTTTCAGGATCAAATCCTAAAGCGATCACTTTTCCGTTTTTTTCAATCAGGGGTCTTTTGATGGCACTGGTATTTTCCGCCAGCCAGGGGATGGCTGTTTTGGCACTATTGATCTTTTGTTGCATGGCCGGGTCCAGTTTCCGCCAGGTTGTTCCCTTGGTGTTGACAAGCAGTTCCCAGCCTAGTGCCGCAGACCATTCTTTTAATTTCGTCTGGGTGATCCCCAGTTTCTTGTAATCATGGAATTCGTAAACAATCTTATTCGCTTCCAGCCAGTTTCGGGCTTTTTTTACGGTGTCGCAATTGGGAATTCCATATAGTACATACATATTGACCGATTATTTACGCAAAAATAGCTATCCAGCCATATTTTTAGCCGATAACTATTGACTATGCATTATTTTGTAATTGCAAACGTCATATGTATAAAATTTTCATCTGTATTTTATTGTTCTTATCTTTTCTTTCGGCAAACGCACAGGATGTCAGGGCCCGTCAGTCTTCCGGAAGTATTTTAGGAAATGTATTAGACCAAAACACAGGTAAAGCCCTGCCCGATGCCAATATCCAATTGACAGGATTGGGGGATCCACGGCAAAATCGTTTGATGGTCACTGACAGGAATGGAAGTTTTGATTTCGAAAAAATAGCCCCGGGGTATTATCGGCTTTCCATTGATATGATGGGATATGCCAGCACC
>JAGWTX010000095.1 GCA_028875955.1 Bacteroidota bacterium
AACCAGGTGCTCACACTGAACCTGCCCAGCCCGGTCCGTTATTTCTTTCTCGCCTGTCTTTGTTTCTATTTCCTGAGCCAGGTTTTAAAAGTCAATTCCTATATCGGCATATTTGGGGCGCTGGCCTATGCCTATGCCACATATAATCCCATCATTCTGGTGGCTGGTCACGATACAAAAATGCACGCCATCGCCTATTTGCCGGCATTTTTGGGCTCCCTTCTTTTATTGTATGACAGAAAATATATCTGGGGAACTGCATTAACGGCCCTTTTTACCGGTTTACTGATCGCTGCCAATCATTTACAGATCACTTACTATTCCTTCCTGATGGTGATCATCATGAGTATCTATTTTGGCGTAAGATGGATCAGGGCGAAGGATTATAAACACCTGCTGACAGCAGGCGGACTGGCCATTGGTGCGGCACTGCTGGGGATACTGGTCAATGCGGTAACCCTGTTTACGACCTATGATTACTCAAAGAAAACGATCCGGGGAGGCAGTGAACTTGCGGAAGCCAAAAGTGGGGTAACCAAAACCGGTCTGAGTAAAGATTATGCATTCAGTTATAGTTTCTATAAAACAGAACCGCTGGTGATGTTGTTTCCCCACTTATACGGAGGAAGTTCTGCCATACTGGAAGTACCCCAGGAAAAATCAAAAGCCATTGAAGCCTTACAGCAAATGCCCCAGCAACTGGGTCAGCAATTGCAACAGCAGGGTTTGATGCAGTTTTACTGGGGCGGAATTGAAGGCGGTACGCAGGGGCCACCCTATTTTGGGGCCATTGTCTGTTTCCTGGCTTTGATTGGTTTTGTGTTGGCAGATGGCAAGCACAAGTGGTGGATTCTGACAACCAGCATACTCACACTCCTTATGAGCTCGGGTAAATACCTGGAGGGCTTTAACAGCATCCTGCTTGATTATTTGCCCATGTACAATAAATTCAGGGCACCCAGTATGATACTGGTGATCCCCAATTTATTGTTCTGTATGATGGCGGTATTGAGCCTGAATACCATTCTGACTGCTGAAAACAAATCCCTGGTATTGGAGAAATATAAAAAGAGCCTGATCGTCATCGGTTGCTTTTTTGTGTTTGCCTTACTGTTTTACGTGACAGCCGATTTCTCAACCAATGGTGAGAAAAAAATCGTTCAGGACCTATCCAGCATTACGGATCCGCAACAAAGAACTGCCATTGAACAATATATCAGAAGCTTCGTGAATGGCATGAAGGAAGACAGAAAAGGGTTGCTGATGGGCGATATTCTCCGTTCATTCGGGTTCATTGCGGTGGCCTTCCTCAGTATCTTCCTTTTTCTGAAAAACAAACTCAATGCACTCACCGTTACCCTGGTGATTGGTATTTTCTCTTTCATTGATATCATATCCCTGGATTCCAATTATCTGAACAGCGATAATTACCAGGACAGTACCGATTCTGAAAATGTATTCAAACCCTCAGCCGTTGATCAGCAGATCTTGCAGGACACGAGTTATTATCGGGTTTTTGATGTATCCCTCGGTATCGGACAGGCGTTCAACGGCGGTTCGATGGCATCCTATTTCCATAAATCCATTGGTGGATATCATCCTGCCAAACTGAGCATCTACCAGGACCTGATCGAAAAACAATTATACAATTTCCCCAACTGTCTGCCTGTGATTGATATGCTGAATACCAAATACATCATCACATCGGCACAACAAAACGGTACCGGGCTACAGGCACAGGTAAACCCCGAAGCACTTGGCCCCTGTTGGTTTGTAAAAGCGCTGGATTATAAAAAGGGACCGGCAGCTGTCATGTCGGCACTGACCAATTTCAATCCCAAAGACACGGCCATTCTGGATGAAAGTTCCCGGGATCACCTGACTGCAAATCCTCAACGCGACAGCTCGGCTTCCATCAAATTATTGTACAATGACAATGATATCATCGAATACCAGTCGCATTCAGGCAAAACGGAATTTGCTGTTTTTAGTGAGATCTATTATGATGCCGGCTGGATTGCCACGATAGATGGGAAAGAAACACCGATCATCCGCACCAACTATGTTTTACGCGGTCTGGAGATCCCGTCCGGGGATCACAGGATCAAATTTGAATTCAAGCCGGCATCCTTCTATAAAAGCAATACGGCAGCAGTGGCATCATCAGCCATCATCTGGTTGTTGTTAATCGGTGCAACAGTCAGTACATTCCGGAAACCCAAAGTTTC
The DNA here is from genome assembly GCA_028875955.1 of Bacteroidota bacterium. Taxonomy (GTDB): domain Bacteria; phylum Bacteroidota; class Bacteroidia; order Chitinophagales; family Chitinophagaceae; genus Sediminibacterium. The sequence goes on from JAGWTX010000095.1 coordinate 2,229, forward strand.
CGCCTGACATGCCCGCTGATTCCATTCTGGGGCTGGTAAGCTTTTCTGTTTTCCCGGCAGAAATGGGTGGACAAAAAGGTGTGGTAGACTTCTATACTTATCTGGCGCAATACAGAAAAGTAGGGTTAGCCGTATATAAAAAAGAGGAACCGCCCACAAACCTACCTTTCAAAGTTTTGCCTTTGTTGGATCATCATACCAGGTTCATCACCAATCTGCGCTATATCGGCAAATTGGCAAAACTGATCAAAAAAGAAAAAATCAGCTATCTGCTGATCGAGCACTCTTACCTGGGATGGATGGGATTGTTACTCAGAAGACTGACAGGCATTCCCTATCATATTCATTCTCATAATATTGAAACGCAGCGTTTCAGGGATATGCAAAAACCTCTCTGGCAGTTATATGGCTGGTATGAAAAAAGAATTCATCAACGGGCCGATCACAGCTATTTTATTACCGAAGAAGACAGAAAATGGGCTTGTAAACATTGGCAACTGGTTGAGCACAAAACATCTGTAGTCACTTATGGTACCGGATGTTTTAACCTTCCGCCCCGGGAACAGAAACGGCTCTGTCGCGAACAGATACTTACCGAAAACCATTTGCATCCAGACACTAAGCTGTTTCTGTTCAATGGCACCCTCGACTATCTGCCCAACGCAGACGCCATCCGGATTATTATACATGAAATCATTCCCAGGCTGATCAATGCAAAACAACCTTTCCGCATCCTCATCTGCGGTAACAGACTGGAAAAAAAATGGGAAAAGGCATTACTGTCAAATCCGCACATATTATATAAAGGATTCGTACCGGATATCCGCTTCTATTTGCAGGGAAGCGATTGTTTTATCAATCCAGTAACCCTTGGCACAGGTATCAAGACCAAGTTGGTTGATGCACTCGCAGAAAACCTTACCTGCATTTCCACGATGAAAGGAAGCAGCGGCATTTCCGGACACCTGACCGGTGAAAAACTGGTCAGGGTAAAAGATTATGATTGGGAGGCATTTACCCAGGCCATGAAAAACCTGGATCCAACGACACCCATCGATACCCCGGATGCCTTTTACCAAAATTTCCACTGGAACACCATCATACAGCAAGCACTGTTATCTTTGCCTGCTAAATGAGCTCATCCCTGCAAATATCAGTGGTCATCTGTACCTACAATCGTGCACAATACCTGCCGGATGCATTGGGAAGTCTGTATCAACAAACCTTACCACACGATCAGTTTGAAGTGATTGTGGTTGACAACAACTCCACGGATCAGACAAAGGGGGTTTGTGAAGCTTTTATCGCAGCGCATCCGGATGCCCGATTTTATTATCTTTCGGAAACCCGGCAGGGGGCATCTTTTGCCAGAAATACCGGCGCCGCAACAGCCAAAAGCCCACTACTTTGTTTTATGGATGATGATGCCATTGCTGATCCCGATTATCTGGAAAAGATTGTGCAATTTTTTATCCGGCATCGGGATGCAGGCGGTCTGGGTGGTCGGATCATACCCCGCTATATTCCGAAAGAACCCGTCTGGATGAGTCATTATGTTTCTTCGCTGGTAGGGCATTTTCATTACAGTGAAACGGTTAGTGTTTTTGCACCCAATAAATACCCGCTGGAATCCAATATGATCATCCGGAAAGCCGATTTTGATGCGATTCACGGATTTAATACCGCTTTACCAGGTGTCATGGGAACTTTGCGGATCGGGGGTGAGGGAAAAGATTTCTTTTTCCGGTTAAAAGCGCTGGGCAGAACCGTCTATTATGATCCATCCATCCGTGTGCAGCATGTGGTGGAAACCGCCAAACTCACCAGGGAATATATGTACCGGGTCGCCAGTGGCATCGGCAGAGGAGAAAGGGTACGAACAAGACAAAAGGGGAAATATGTATATTACCTGAAAATACTGGAATACTTTTTCAAATTGGGGGCATCACTGATTTTAGGAATAAAATATACATTGCAGGGAAAGCCGGCAAAAGCACTACCCGTTATCTATTTCCGGATCGATGCCCTGAAAGGATTATTCAATCATTGAGCTGATACATTATGAATTTGCAACGATTTATCGACAGAAAAGTGAAAGGTACCCTAAGCCGATGGTTCGGTATCCGTTTCAAAGGGCCTTCAGAGACTTCAAAAGTTCGTCACTGGGTTTTGCCCTATTGCAGCGGCAAGGGTTGTGATGTAGGTTTTGGAGGCGATAAAATAAAAAAAACAGATTGTGACGGAATTGATTTTGAACAGCCCTATACCTACACCGGAAAAGACAAAGTCGATATCCCCTGTGATGTGATCCATAACGAGATTCCCGTTCCGGATAATACGTATGATTATGTGTATACCAGTCATCTTATCGAGGATTTTGTAGATACCAAAGACGCCCTACGCAAATTCATACGGATCCTGAAGAATGGTGGCAACCTGATTCTTGTTTTTCCGGATCAGCCGAAATATGAAGTGTATTGCCGTGAAATGGGTGTTCCCATGAATCCGTACCATATCCATGCTGAAATGGGATATGAATATATGCTGGCGAGGCTCCAGGAATTACCAGGCATTTCCTATGAAATCCTATATAGCAATAACTGTGAGATCGATTACAACGTTGTGATCGTTTTGAAAATCCACAAACAAACCGCATGAGTTGGTTTCGCAAGATATTTAACGAGTGGAAGACTGAGTACAACGTACATCAGAAAGAAACCCGGTTCCTGCAGGGATTGAAAAAGGTTCCTGACATAGGTAAGCTTCCTGCGGAAATAGAAGGCGATGAAGTAAATTTTTCACATAGCGGGCATGCAGGTGATATTATTTATTCCATACCTGCCATCTATGCTTTGGCAAAAGGAAGAAAGATCAATCTTTATTTAACCCTGAATCAGCCGAATCGCGACTTTACCAAAAAAATGCGGCATCCGAATGGGAATGTGATGCTTACCGAAAAAAGTGTTGCCTTATTTGCTCCCCTCCTGCTCGCACAGAAGGATTTTCTCCGGTGCGAAGCCTGGACAGGGCAACCTATTCATTTTGATCTGACCTTGTTCCGGGAATTTCCCTTTGATTACCGGATGGGAAGTATCGCGCGCTGGTATTTTTTAACCTTTGGCATCAATGCGGATCTGGGAAAACCCTGGATACAGGTCAGCCCTGATCATACATTCCGGGATGCCATCGTACTGGCAAGGAGTAGCCGGTATCGTACGCCGGGTATTGATTACCGTTTCCTGAATAATTTCCCAAGACTGGTATTTGTTGGCATGCCGGATGAATATGAAGACATGAAAAAACAAATACCCTCCCTGCAATACCAGCCCGTGAAACATTTTCTGGAACTGGCATCAGTGATCGCAGGCTGCCGGATATTTATCGGGAACCAGTCCTTCCCTTTTTCATTGGCAGAAGCCTTAAAAGTTACCCGGATACTGGAGGTTTTCCCGCAATGCCCCAATGTGGTGGTAGAAGGCGCCAGCGGGTATGATTTCTGTTATCAGCCACAATTTGAAAAGATCGTGCAAAACCTGACAGGTTTATAAAAAAGCATATATGAGAAAACTGATTCGGAACTTACTGAACAAAGTCGGATACGATATCATCAAAGTGAATGTGCACAGTGACAGCAAGGCTAAGATCACCAAGACTGCCAAAGTGGGTAAGTTTCTGATTGATATGCCAGGGAACAATCCCCAGATCAGCACCTATAAATACGAGCCGGATGCCAATAGCCAGCTGGCAAGATTGGCTGTCTGCATCGCATCAAAATACCCGTCATTGACCATTTTGGATATTGGCGCCAATGTTGGTGACACGATTGCGGTGATAAAAACAGCCCTGGACATTCCCGTTATTGGTGTGGAAGGGGATGATATTTCTTACCGTTTCCTTGAAAAAAACACCCGGCAGTTTAACAATATTACCCTTATCAAACAGTTTCTGGGTGAGAAAAAGCAATCCATGCGGGTTGCCCTGGAAAAAGGGGGTTGGAATACGACCCTGGTTCCCTCTGAAACCAGCGATCAGGAGTTGAGCCTGCAAACACTGGATGAGGTATTGAACGAGCGTGGATTAATGAACCATACCCTCAAACTGCTGAAAATTGACACGGAAGGGTTTGATACCATTATCCTGCGGGGATCTTTTGGTTTGATTGAACAACAGAAACCCGTTATCTATTTTGAATACAACAAGAGTAACATGGATGCCATCAGGGAGGATGGCCTCTCAACCCTATTGTCACTGGAAAAAGCGGGATACCATACCATCGTTTTCTTTGACAACCGTGGCCGCTATATGTTCTCTCTTCCCATGCATCAGCGGGAACTTATTCAGCAGGTACATGATTATGCAGATGAGAAAAACAGCGAGATCGCCTATTATGATGTTTGCCTGTTCCATGATGAAGACAAGGATATCGAAGCCCTTTTTGTAAAAGGTGAATATACTCCCTCCCGCTAACCGGAACAGATACCGAAACCGCAACAATTGCAATTCCAGTATGCCAGCCCGATGCGCATACAGCACCTGCTATTCTATGTTTTCCAGGGATCTGTCTTTCAGAAATATAAATACTATAACCGCACTTTGCGGGGATGACCCGGTGTATGATACAGGAAATATTTGGGGGCTTCGAAATGATTCTCGGCCGTAAACGGACCCGTGAACTTATCGGCAATCAGGTCTTCCCTGACAAAAAATGCGTTTACACCCGAAAAAGAACTGGCTACCAGCTTATAGCCTTTTTTGATACCTAACTGGTATAAGGCTTCTAAACTGGCACTGGTATTACTGGTGCCGTCCCACATGGCATTCGGATCGTAGTCAACTACAAAATGACAACCCGGTCTGAAAATTGAATTGTATTCAATGATCACCACACGTGGACGATATTTCGTAATCGCATCCCATACATAATAATCATTCCGGTCGATATCGATGGATAAGAGATCGAATTCAGGGGGAACATCTCCCTTCCGGAACAAGTCTTCAATATTCTCTGCAGTAATAAAACCCTGGATGGCAGTAAGCTTGTTTTTGGCAATCACCCCTGAAAAATTCTGGTGGATGACCTGGATATTGTCTTCACTCCCATCGATCCATAAACCCTTCCAATCCTGGTATAACAGATAGGTGGAATTGGTTTCCACACCGGTTTCAACGCCAAACTCTACAAAATAGCGGTTGGTGGTTCCGATACGGCGGAAGATCTCCTGGATGATCCCATCTTCCCCAAATTGAGAAAAGGCCTGGAACTCAAAGCGGTTTAATTTGTCTGCCTGCTGGTATCGGGGGTGCTGGTATAGGTTTTTCTGTAAATAGGCATCAATCTGAAGCTGGTTGGATTTCTCCATTTTCAGATCGATGTTTTCCAGATACAGGGTTCTTCTCAACTTAACGTACAACTGCTCTTTCAGTTTGCCAAATCTGCTCATCTGTAAGATTTATAGGGTATAAAAGTAAACTAAAAATGCAAAGTTCATCTTATTGCGCTGACCTTTACATTTGTAAAGATGAACAGACTCAAAGGCATAGTGTATGACCTGAT
>JAGWTX010000096.1 GCA_028875955.1 Bacteroidota bacterium
GGGTTGGTATGCATCATGGCAACAATAATATTTTTGGCACTGGCTACCAGGTCCATTGCCCCACCCATCCCTTTTACCATTTTTCCCGGTATCTTCCCGTTTGCGATATCCCCTTTTTCACTAACCTCCATGGCACCCAAAACGGTCAGGTCGATTTTGCCTGCCCGTATCATCCCGAAACTTTCGGCACTGTCAAAAAAAGCCCCTCCGGGTATCAGGGTAACCGTTTCTTTTCCGGCATTGATCAGGTCCGCATCAATCATGGTTTCTTCGGGGTAAGGCCCCATACCGAGTATCCCGTTTTCACTTTGAAAAATCACTTCCATCCCTTCCGGTATATAATTCGAAACCAATGTTGGAATCCCGATACCCAGGTTCACATACATACCATCCCGCATTTCCCGGGCAATCCGCTTGGCTATTCCGTATTTGTCTAACATGATAAGTATATTTTGTTATAAACGTAAGGAGCAGTTTGTGGTTATGTCAACTGCCATGTGAAGACCTCCCTCCTATAATTTCACAGTTCTGCGCTCGATTCTTTTTTCATAATGCTTACCCTGGAAGATTCGGTGTACATAGACGCCGGCAACATGAACATCATCCGGATCTATTTCCCCCGGTGCTACCAGTTCCTCCACTTCCGCAATGGTGACATTTCCCGCTTTGGCCATGGAAGTCGAAAAATTGCGGGTGGTTTTTCTGAAAACGAGGTTTCCCATCGTATCCCCTTTCCAGGCTTTTACGATCGAAAAGTCGGCATGAAGGGCATATTCCATTAAATACATTTTCCCATCAAAAGCACGGGTTTCTTTACCCGCTGCAACTTCGGTTCCATAACCGGCAGGCGTATAAAATGCCGGAATACCCATACCAGCCATCTGAATACGGGTTGCCAGGGTACCTTGCGGGATCAGGTCTACTTCCAGTTCGCCTTTGAGCAGTTGTCTTTCAAATTCGGCGTTTTCACCAACATAACTACTCATCATTTTTTTTATCTGCCGGGTTTGCAATAATAAACCCAGCCCGAAATCATCCACTCCTGCATTATTGGAAATACAGGTCAGATTTTTAACCCCTTTGGTAACAAGGGCAGCAATGGTATTTTCGGGAATGCCATTCAATCCGAAACCACCCAGCATAAGTGTAGCTCCGTCTGTAATATCATGAATGGCCAAATCGGCATTGGCAAATACTTTGTTCATAGGGCAATCGTTGACAGTAAAGGTAAGAAATGCTCAATGAGCTGCCTGACCATATTTTCCAAAGACGCGGTTTTTCTCGCGGGTGGCATAGAGATCGATCGAATCCACCAGTATCTTAAATGCCTGCGGATGGGATTCATAGTATCTCATCGTACTATCAAATTGTCCCTTTCTGATATGGTGCAGGGCATATACTTCTTCGTATAGCCGGATGTTTTCTTTTCTTTTTGCTGCGGTGCTGTCTTTGGCCAGTATCCGGAGATACAATTCATCCGACTTCATCAAATCCCACATGATATGTTTCATGCTATCCAGAACTATCAGGTGCGGATCGGCAGCGGGTTTGCAGGAACTGGCTGCCAGAAAGGACAGCAGAACCAGACAGAGGGCCAGATATTGTATGGGGATCCTTTTGTTCATTGTGCAGCTTTTAATTCCGGATTGTTTTTCATGGTTTCTATCTTCGCAAGATCATCTGAGCTCCTGTCTGTACCGGGAAGCGTTGATCACATCAATTTCACTCAGGATGGCCATTGCTTTCTCCTTTTGATCAACGGTTCCTTTTTTAAATAGGCCGATCAGTTCTTCCGCCTTCCCCTGCAGAAAGAATTGCAGGATCATCGTATTCGCATTCTCCTTATTAAACGCCTGCAACTGGGCAAGTGCCTGCAGGATATTGTTACGCGCATCCGTTTCCTTATCAAACATCTGATCCAACCCGGACCGGTAATAAGCATAGATGATATCGTGTATCACATTATAACGGGTATTGATCAGGTTCTCATTTAACCAATACCGGTTCCTCGATCCATCAAATACGCGCCATCCTGATATATTACTTCCTTCCGGTGCGTTGTTCACGATGTTCTGTGCTTTCCGGAAATAGGTTTCACCGCCCTTGGGAGAAAAGGAATCATAATCCAGACCAATGATCATATAGGCATAATAGGCAAAAATGGCCGTGAGATTGGCGGCTGCCGCATCTGTACCCTGTACCCGGTTCTCATTGAACTCCACTGGCTGGAATTCCACATATTTGAAGGAAACATCAGGATCTATGTAATTAACGGTGGCAGCCTGGTAAGAGGTATTGTATACCGGTCTGGCTGCCTGAATGGTCAGGGAAGCCTTGTAGATATTGGTCGCTACGATGCTTTCAATATTCAGGATAAAACTACAGGTGATCTTTTCGTTTTGCTGAAATGTGCCGCTGGTCCATTTGCGGTTGTTCATCAGGTTATTCAGCTGGGTCTGCAGGGTGACAAATATCTTCTTATCAACAGTAGAGTTTACCCTCGATGCAACCACATTGACCCTTGCCTGCAACTCCTGGGCAACAAGCGGGTGACTGAACAAGACAGCCGACAAGAGTATCCCGAATATTTTATTCCGCATGCAAATGAGAGATAATAAATGAAACAATATCTTCCGCGATGGCTTTTTTGGATTTGAGTGCTGTCACCCATTCCTCACCGGATTTATCCAGGATGGTAACTTTGTTGGTGTTCACACCAAAACCCGCGGCTTCGTCACGCAATGAGTTTAAGACAATACAATCGGCATTCTTGCTTTTGAGTTTTGAAAGTGCATTGGCCTTCTCATTTTCCGTTTCCAGGGCAAAACCCACCACGTATTGCTTTTGGGTCTTCCGGGTACCAATATATTTCAGAATGTCATTTGTTGGGGAAAGGCTTATGGAAAGAGCCGCAGACTGTTTTTTTATTTTTTCAGCTGCAACAACGGAAGGACTGAAGTCTGCAACGGCCGCCGACATGATTGCGATATCCGTTTCTGGAAATAGGGCTTCACAGGCTGCAAACATTTCTGCTGCCGAGACCACTTTCTGAATGTTTATCCCCCGAAACTGGATTTTTTCATGCGTAGGCCCGGTGATCAATGTAACATCCGCCCCCTGCAGGTACATGGCTTCTGCCAATGCAAAACCCATTTTACCTGAAGAATGGTTTCCGATAAACCTTACCGGATCGATGGCTTCATACGTGGGTCCGGCAGTGATCATGACTTTTTTTCCCTGCAATGCCGTGCCCCTGAAAAATGTTTCCAGGATACATACCAGGATATCTTCCGGCTCCGCCATTCTTCCCTCCCCGATAAGACCACTGGCCAGTTCCCCGTGCGCAACCGTCATCAGATGGTTTCCATATTCGCCGAGCAGCTGTATGTTTTTTTGGGTAGCGGGATGCCGCCACATGTCTTCATCCATGGCAGGAGCGATCATTACAGGACAGGTGGCTGAAAGATATACCGCCAGTAACAGGTTATCACAAAGACCCTGGGCCATTTTTGCCAGCGTATTGCAACTGGCAGGCGCAATAACAAAAAGATCCGCCCATCTGCCTAACATGACATGGTTGGACCATTGGGCGCCATCGGCCAAACCGATGACAACTTTGTTTTTTGACAGGGTTTCCAAAACCAGCGGCGAAACAAAATCCGCAGCAGCCGGAGTCATAATCACTTTGACTTCCGCACCCTGTTTGATCAGTATCCTGACCAGTAAGATGGTCTTATAGGCAGCAATACTGCCAGATATCCCGATTAATATTTTTTTTCCCTGAAGCATATTTGCAATTCATAAAACATGAAAACCGGATAACCCTGAAAACTATCGATAGCGGGTGGCATCCGCTAACAGGCCAATCCTTCACTTCGACACTCAAAATAACAAAAAACGACAGCTTATCACTGTCGTTTTTTAATCATTTATGAAATCCTTGGCTTATCTGAAAAGATCGTTGTCATCATTTCTTCTGTAATAGATCTTATCCTCCATAAATTCCTGGGTGGCAAGGATGGCAGGATTCGGCATTTTCTCGTAGGCACGGGAGATCTCGATCTGCTCCTTGTTCTCATGAATCTCTTCCAGGCTGTCTGTATGGCTGGCGAATTCCTCCAGTTTGTTATGCAGCTCTTCCCGCAGGGATATGTTGATCTGATTGGCCCTTCTGGCGATGATAGCAATAGACTCATAGAGGTTGCCGGTCTTTCCCTTTATGTCGATCAGGCTCTTGGTTTCAACAACACTAGGGGTATTAGCGCCCATTTGTCTTCTTAGCTTGCTCATTTTTCAGATTTTTTAAAATGTTATTGGTTTGTGTTTTGTATTTGGTTACTTCTGCCAACAGCTTGCTTTCTGCAAATCGTTCAGCGAAGTCGTTACATTCAGAAATCACTTTTTCATAACGCTCGGTTTGCTTATCCTCGTAACTCATCTCTGCATATTTGAAATAAGCTTTGATGACCTGCAACTTGTATTCATCGGATTTCTTTGAATCGGGGAAATCGTCAGATACATTTGCAAAAGATATGGCAGCGGCCTTGTAATACCCGAGATTATAATACAACTCGGCGCTTTTATATTCTTTCAGCTCCAGTTTTTCCCTGCATTTGTCAATGATCACAGAAGCATCCTTTACACGGGTGGATGTCGGGTGTGTATTGATAAACGCCTGCATCAGCTGCATGGTCTTGTTGGTATTGGTCTGGTCCAGCTCAACCTTGGGTGATTGCTTGAAAAAACAAAGGGCACGCATATAATCGCACTCTTCACCCTTGGGACTGGTCGGGAAATTCTCAACAAAACTTTTGAACAGGTTTTCGGCATTCAGATAATCATCCTGGTAATAATAAGAGTACGCGAATTTGTAGTACATGTCTTCGTATCGCGTAGATCCTTTTACATAGGGGAATATATCTTCAAAAAGCTGTTGTGCGTAACTGTAATTCTTGCTCGCATAGTATTGTTCGGCCATTTTGTATTTGTACTCATAATCCTTGCTCTTCATAATCTTCCCAAACTTATTGGAGCAGGAAGAACCCAGCAGTACTACCGATAATAATAACAGAACGATCCTATTCATACAAGTTGGCAAAATTAGTTATTTGCGGGCAATTTATAAAGTCCGATTCGTGTTTGGGCGAGTTCTTAGTTAAGAATTCCACAAAAAGGCTGAAAATCAGGACTTAATTGCTGTTTTTACCGCCGGGAACCCGGGGATAGGGGTATTGATTTCTTCAAACTGGAATCAGGCCCATCCCTTTTTAACAATACGAAGGGCCGCCTGACAGGCAGCCCTTCGTTTATTTTACGGAAAACGACTACTTGGCGTCGCCTTCTCCTTCCTGTAATTTGGCTTTGATCTCAGCTAAAGCACCCAGATCTCCTAAAGTAGCTTTCTCCACTTTCGCCTGAATGTTTTTCACCGCTTTTTTGGTGTTATCAGACTCGGCTTTGGCTTCTTTTTTCTCTGCGGCTACCGCTTCAGCCACATGCTGTTCCCAGATGCGGGCGTGACTTAACACGATACGCTTCTCGTTACGGTCGAATTCGATCACCATAAACTGGGCAGTTTCGTCGGCCTGAACCTGTTTGCCATCTTCCTTGTTCAGGTGACGGTTAGGGGCAAATCCTTCGAGACCATACTGTAATTGCACCAGCGCACCTTTGTCATCCTTGCGGGTAACGGTTCCTTCATGGATGGTACCGATGGCAAATGTATCTTCCAGTGTATTCCAGGGATCTTCTTCCAGTTGTTTATGACCTAACTGCAGTTTGCGGTTCTCTTTATCAATACTCAAGATAATGATATCGATCTGCTCGCCAACCTTGGTATAATCGGTCGGGTGATTGAAACGCTTTAACCAGCTCAGATCGCTGATATGGATCATACCGCCGATACCGGGTTCCAGTTCAACAAATACACCATAAGGCGTGATGTTTTTCACCAGACCTTTGTGCTTGCTTCCCTCTGGGAATTTGGTTTCGATGGTATTCCAGGGATCCTGGCTCATTTGTTTGATGCTCAGGCTCATTTTACGCGCATCCTTATCCAGGGTCACCACTTTTGCCTCATACTCATCGCCCAACTTGAAGAATTCCTTCGCGTTGATCGGCGTATTGGCCCAGGTGATTTCTGATACGTGTACCAGACCTTCCACACCCGGCTGAATTTCCAGGAATGCACCGTAATCTTCGATATTTACCACTTTGCCTTTTACAACAGAACCTTCTGCCAAACCTTCAGGCAGCACATCCCATGGATGCGGGGTCAGTTGTTTCAGACCTAAGCTGATACGTTTTTTGTCGTCGTCGAAATCCAAAACCACCACTTGTAATTTCTGGTCCATCTTCACCACTTCGCTTGGGTGAGAGATTCGTCCCCATGAAATATCGGTGATGTACAACAGACCATCCAAACCACCTAGGTCCATGAACGCACCGAAATCTGTGATGTTTTTCACCACACCTTCCAGTACCTGGCCTTTTTCGAGTTTGCTCATGATCTCTGCACGTTGTGCTTCAATATCGCTTTCAATCAATGCCTTGTGAGATACAACGGCGTTCTTGATGGTTTCGTTGATCTTAACCACTTTGAATTCCATCGTCTTACCAACAAACTGGTCGTAATCCGTTACAGGTTTCACATCGATCTGGGAACCTGGCAGGAAGGTTTCCATACCAAATACATCCACGATCAATCCACCTTTTGTTTTGCTGGTAACGGTACCGGTGATCACTTCTCCGGTCTTATGTACTTCCACAATCCTTTCCCAGGCACGGTAAATGCGGGCAGATTTGCGGCTCAGGTGCAGGTTTCCGGAACGGTCTTCCTTTTCAACCACCATTACTTCCACTTCGTCACCGATCTTCAAACCGGGAACATCACGGAATTCATTCAGTGACACCAGTCCATCGCTTTTAAAACCGATGTTTACAACCACATCTGTTTTTGTCAGGGCAACCACACCACCTCTTACAATTTCACCGTCGTTGATTTGTACAAAAGTGTCATCATACACTTTATCGTACTTCATTCTTTCGGTTTCGGCATAATGACTCACATTACGTTTGTCGATGCTCCAGTCGAAATCATCATGAGCGGTTTCAATAACCGGCTCTGCAACTGCTACGGGAGCAGCGGCTGCTTCAGCTACCGGAGCAGCTTCGGCTACAGGTGCATTTGTTGTCGCAGTAGTAACTTCCGGTGCTGCTTCAGCCCCGCCGTTCTCCTGTGCATCTGCGTTTAGTTGTTTGTTAAATAATTGCATACAAAATCCCGATGGTTTTATTTCGGGGGAGCAAAGGTAAGAAAAGAGGCGGGAATGAGGACCGAAAAATGGGCTTTTTTCAGGTAAAATAGGCTTTTAGAGGACATTTCTGTGCTTGATATATTAAATATATCTAATATTAATAACCCGATTCGGTTTTACCCTTACCCGGTTTCCCAAAATACCGGGATTCCCGGTTGACATCTGCGCAGGCTTTTGCATACCGGTTTGTTTTACCATGTTTTTTCTTTAGCCAATCATAAAGCCACCAGAATACCGGGTGGCTTTATGCAATTTATTTGAAAAGTCGTTTTACACAAGCGCTAAGTGGTGAGGTCTGGAAAACAAGGAACCCAAACCTTTGCAGCAGGTAATATTTACAAACTCCTCTCTATACCCAATTCCAATCCCCTCAGTTCCGCTAGTCCGCGCAAACGGCCGATGGCTGTATAACCGGGATAGGCCCCGGATTTTTTCAGATCATCCAGCATCTGGTGACCGTGATCC
>JAGWTX010000097.1 GCA_028875955.1 Bacteroidota bacterium
CTGTCTAAGGCTGCAAACCAAATACACTTACCTGTTTACCCTGGTCAAATGCATGTTGTCTTCGCAACAAAACCAGTTCATTTACATCAAAGGATGTGTCGAACCTTTTTTGTGCATATTCCTTTTCTGCACTTCGATAGACAGGTTCGGACAGGGCTTCGGCAATGACCAGATGCGGACGGATCTCTGCCTGAACGGAAGGACAACCATAACTTTTGATATAGGGGTCCAGGATCTGCATCTCCCGGGCCAATTCCTGGAAGGGTCGGTGGTCCCTGACCTGCAGGTAAATCGTATGTGAAGGGAATCCATTGTATTTCTCAAGATTCACCCTGAATTTTTTCTGTACGCTGATAATGCGGTGTATCCAGCGGAACAGGGTGGCTTCCATTTCCTCCATTGCCGTAAAACCTACCACCCTGATCCCGGGTTTTTTATCCTGAACCGGAACTGTCGCATAGGTTTCTGCAAACCGGTTCCTTTCTTCCTTCACCCATTGCGTTACTTTTTCCGGTGTTTGCACCACCAGTGAATAGGCGTACAAACTATCTGAACCCTGGCTGATCGTCCTGCCTGAAACCGATACTGTTTCCATAAATAAATTTTAGACTGATAATGAATTTAGCATAAATTTACTAAATAAATTAGCATTTCAAAATTTTTGTTTTATGGATGAAGAACAAGGCTACCGGGCAAATTATCAGGGAACCAAACAATATGACCAATGGAAAATCCCCACCGCCAACGCTACCGGTTTTGGAGCAGCTGCCGATGATTTTATGGAACGGGGCATCGACCTGAATGAAGAATTGATCCGCAACAAACCGGCAACATTTTTCTTTCGGATGAATAGCGACGCCATGATCGATGCCGGTATCTATTCCGGTGATATTTTGGTTGTGGACAGAAGCATTCGTGCGGTAAGTGGAAAAATCATCGTTGCCATTGAAAACGGCGAATTGCTGGTAAGAAGATTACAAATAAACATAAAGGGTGCAACCCTGTTGTCAGAAAATAAAAAATATGGCAATATCCAGATCGCCGAATTCAGTAATTATATCGTATGGGGTGTAGTAACCTATTCGATACACCAGTTTTCCTGACAGTATTTTATACAAGAACCTCAAACCATGCGCGCCATTGTTGACTGTAACAGTTTTTATTGCTCCTGTGAACGTTTGTTCCAGCCTCATCTGGCCAACAAACCTGTGGTGGTACTGAGTAATAATGACGGCTGTATCATTTCCCGCACAGATGAAGCCAAACAATTGGGCATTGAAATGGCCGGGCCCTATTTTATGGCAAAGCCCCTGATCGAAAAATACGGGGTTACCACATTTTCCTCCAACTATACACTGTATGGAGACCTGAGCTGGCGTGTGATGGAAACCCTGCGGAAACTGCTGCCACCCGGAACAGTGGAAGTCTATTCGGTGGATGAATCCTTTCTCGATGTATCGCATATCCCGGTAAAGGAACTCACAGATTTTTCGCGCTATCTCAGGGAAACCATTGAGCAATGGACCGGTATCCAGGTATCCATCGGAGTGGCTCCCACCAAGGTGCTCAGCAAAATTGCCAACCGTTTATCTAAAAAAAATAAAGCGGCCACCCATTGTGTACTTGTCCTGGATACACCGAAAAAAATCGAACAGGCATTGGAAAGAACCCCTATCGGGGATGTCTGGGGTATCGGCCGGCAGTATGCGGAAAAATTGCGGAACATGCAGCTTTTTACCGCACGTGACCTGAGTTTACAAGATCCTTCCTGGGGAAATAAATATCTGGGCGGGGTAACAGGTGCCCGGCTCATCCGTGAACTCAGGGGGATCGAAAGCATTCAAATGCAGGAAGCACTGGTTACAAAAAAAATGATTGCCACCACCCGCATGTTCGGTTCCCAGGTTACCGAAATAAAAGACATCAGGGAAGCGGTGGCCACCTATATTTCAAGGGCCGCGGAAAAACTGAGAAGACAGAAATCTGCCGCCAGCACCCTGTATGTATTTGTGGTTCCCAAAGAACCTTCTACCCCGGATAAGTTCAGACATGGATCTTCCGTAGGCGGTTACACAAATCTTCCGGTAGCCACTTCCCTTACCCAGGAACTTATCAAACCCGGCATGGAACTGGTGGAAAAACTTTTTGAAAAAGGCAGGATCTATAAAAAAGCCGGCGTCATATTGAGTGGGATTGTTCCGGAAAATACCATACAGGGCAACCTTTTCCATGCACCGGCTGAAAACAAAAATCAACGGCTCATGCATATGATCGACAATGTCAATTTCGCCATGCGGGATGATATTCTCAAATTTGCCTCCTCCGGTACCACCCGTAACTGGAAAATGCGACAGGAACTGCGCAGTCCCCGTTATACAACCCGCTGGGATGAACTCTATGCAGTGAAATAACCGGAAATTGAGTAATTTAATTTGTCTAACTGCAAAGCATGAAAAAAAATATCTTCTGGCTAAGCTTACTCCTGCCCTGTCTTTTGTCTGCCCAGCAGCATCCCAATATTCTATATATCATGAGCGATGACCATGATGCCAATGCCATCAGCGCCTATAATAAAAACCTGGTGCAAACGCCGAACATTGACAGGATCGCCAATGAAGGGATGCTGTTCAACCGGTCATTTGTGGGGAACTCTCTCTGCGGACCTGCCAGAGCGAGTATCATCACAGGGCTCTTTTCACACAAAAACGGGTTCAGGGACAACCTTTCCAAATTTGACCCTTCACAGGTTACGCTCCCCAAACTTTTACAGAAATCGGGATATGAAACTGCCATTATCGGCAAATGGCACCTGGTGAGTTATCCCACCGGATTTGATTACTGGAATATCCTGCCAGGGCAGGGTCAGTATTATGAGCCATCCATGATCAACATGCAGGGGGATACCAGTGTGCAGCATGGCTATGCTACCGATGTGATAACGAATACGGCCCTGCAATGGCTGAAGGGAAGAAACAACACAACGAAACCCTTTTTCCTCATGCTGCACCACAAAGCGCCCCATCGGTATTTTTTTCCCAAACTAAAATACCTGCAGCAGTTCCATACCCGAACTTTTCCGGAACCGGCCAGTCTCTATATAGATACTGCAGGAAGAGGAACAGCCTGGCGTTTACAAACCATGAGTATTTTACCCGATATGAAATTATCCAGCGATCTGAAAGTGGACCCCAGCTACCTGATGGATATTCCCTGGTTACGGCCAGACCCGTCTGAAATAAAATATTATCAGGCCATTATCAGAAGAATCCCTGCAGAACAGCGACAGGCCATCCTGGATATCTATAAGGAAAGAGGGGAAATCATACAAAAGCTGCGTCCTTCCGGCAGAGAGTTGCTGAAATGGAAATACCAATGGTATATGCAGGATTACCTGGCTTGCGTGGCTTCTGTGGATGAGAACATTGGCAAAGTGCTGGATTACCTGGATCAGAGCGGACTGGCCAAAAACACATTGGTGGTCTATACTTCTGATCAGGGTTTTTACTTGGGGCAAAATGGTTGGTTTGACAAAAGATGGATGTATGATATCTCCATGCGTTCGCCCTTGCTGATCAGATGGCCCGGTCATATCAAACCCGGCACCCAGACCAATGCCATGGTACAGAATATAGATTATGCCCCTACTTTTCTGGATATCACCGGGAACCCGGTTCCCAAAAATATGCAGGGTCTGAGTTTCAAAAACGTGTTGCAAAACCCAAAAGCCGTATTACCCAGGAAAAGTCTTTATTACCATTTTTATGAATTCCATTCCGATCACAGCGTGCTGCAACATGTGGGTGTCCGGACAGACCGGTACAAACTCATGTATTTCTATACGGTGGATGAATGGCAGTTATATGACCTGAAAAAAGACCCCGCCGAACTTACCAACCTGGCAAATGATCCTGCCCACCAGGCTGTACTGGCAGAGATGAAAAAGGAACTTATCCGGCAGCGGCAGCATTACGACGATCATGAGCCTGCCGGTGTGTTACATTGATACCGGTAATGGTACGGATGTTTCAATCAGGTTCATATCCAAAAAAATGTGAATCGGTAAAATATTATCCTACACCGTTCGTCTACCTCATTTAATGAATGAGGTACTTTCGATACCAACCCTTATGGCTGAAGCCCGTAAACGCAATATTACCGAGGTCATCAATACCTATAGCAAGCGGTTAATGGGTTTCATCCGCAAACGTGTGCCGAATGAGGCCGATGCGGAAGATATTTTACAGGACGTCTTTTACCAGTTTATCGGTACCAATAAACCCATTGAACAGCTGACAGCCTGGCTGTTTACCGTTACCCGTAACAAAATCACAGACCGTCAGCGGAAACACAAACCGGAATTGCTCGAAGACATCTATTCGGATGCAGACGGGGAAGCGGGCTTCGACTGGACCGATCTTTTCTTTGATAAATCAAATAACCCCGAAAACGAATACCTGCGTAACCTTTTCTGGGAGGCACTTTATACAGCACTGAATGAACTCCCTCCGGAACAGAAAGAAGCATTTGTGCTCAATGAGATCGAAGGCGTGCCATTTAAGACCATGGCAGCACAGACCGGGGAAACCATCAATACCCTGCTTAGCCGCAAACGGTATGCGGTATTGCATCTGAGGGAAAGATTGGGCAGTTTGCGGGAAGCATTATTATTAACCTGAAAATCGAAACCATGAGCAAACAATTCTGGGTAAAAAAAATAGTGGGCTATCTTATTCTGGCCTTTTGCCTGTTCGGATTTTTCAGCTTTGTGCTGATGTGGCTCTGGAACCATGTACTGGTGGATGTGATGCCGGTTGCATCTGTCAGCTACTGGCAGGCTTTTGGCATTTTAATGATCAGTAAGATACTGTTCGGCGGATTTAAAAGCGAGTTTGACCGTCATCGCGGGGGTCGCTGGAAAAAGGGGATGGAAGAAAAATGGCAATCGATGACTCCCGAAGAAAGAGAGAAAATAAAAGAAGAATGGAGAAATCGCTGCAGTGTATGGGGTAAAAAAGAAAATGGCCCCAAGGCAGGAACCGAATAACCCGATAAGTTACTTTCAGATCAATCCACCCTTATATGGAGATTCTTATATTCAAAACCAATCTCGACCAACCGGTATTACGCCAAAGAATAGCCCCATTCATGCAATCCATCCCCGGAATCAAAAGATGGAATATCGATATGGATGATTGTGATAATGTATTGCGGATAGAAGCAGAAATGGTTACACCCCGAACCATCGAAACCCTGTTACAACAGGCAGGATATTTTTGTGAAGAGCTGAAAGACTGACCGATAGCCCCCAAAATACGAACCGATGTTAGCAAATGGGAAGCTCAGAGACACTTCCCATATTCGCCATTTCACCCGAAACCCTTACCCACAAAGGATTTCAGAATCTTTTTAAAAAAAAGGCGGCTAAATACCGCTGTAGCCCTAATTTTGCGCAATCCTTCGCAAAAATGAATACGACGCTAAACTCAAACGAATCCATCCCCACCCAGAAGAAAAAAATCATTGTACTGGGAAGTGGGCCCAACAGAATCGGACAAGGTATTGAATTTGATTACTGTTGTGTACATGGATTACTGGCCATCAAAGAATGTGGCTATGAAGCCATTATGGTAAACTGCAACCCCGAAACCGTCTCCACCGATTTCGACATGGCAGATAAGCTGTATTTCGAACCCGTGTATTGGGAACATCTCTGGGAGATCATAGAATTGGAAAAACCCTTTGGTGTTATCGTGCAGTTGGGCGGACAAACCGCTTTGAAGCTGGCCAAAAGATTACATGAGAACGGGGTTAACATCATTGGCACTGCCTTTAATGATATGGATGTTGCAGAAGATCGGGGCCGGTTCAGCGACCTGCTGAAAGAATTGAATATCCCCTACCCGGAATATGGAACAGCCACCAATGCTGAAGAAGCCATTGCCGTGGCCAACCGGGTTGGATACCCCGTATTGGTAAGACCCAGCTATGTGATCGGCGGACAGCGGATGCGGATCGTGATCAATGATGAAGATGTGGAAAAAGCGGTGATCAGCCTGCTCAAACATATTCCCGGCAACAAGATCCTGATCGATCATTTTCTCGACCGTTGTCAGGAAGCCGAAGTGGATGCCATATTCGACGGTGAGAACTTTCACATCATGGGGGTGATGGAACACATTGAACCCGCCGGTATTCACAGCGGTGACAGCAATGCGGTATTACCTGCGTTTAATCTTACACCCCTGGTGATTGAGACCATGCAATATTATTCCGAGAAAATCGCCCGTGCCCTGAATATCAAAGGATTGATCAATATCCAGTTTGCCATAAAAAATGACAAAGTGTATGTGATTGAAGCCAACCCGAGAGCTTCCAGAACCACACCGTTTATTGCGAAAGCCTATCAGATCCCTTATCTGAATATCGCCACCAAAGTGATGATGGGTGAAGCCAAGCTTACTGAATTCACCATGAATAAAAAACTGGAAGGGTATGCGATCAAAGAACCCGTTTTCAGTTTTGATAAATTTCCCGGTGTAAATAAAGAACTCGGCCCTGAAATGAAAAGCACGGGTGAAGCCATCCGCTTTATCAAAGACCTGAGAGATCCTTATTTCAGAACCTTATACAAGGAAAGAAGTATGAACCTTAGTAAATAATCTTCGGGAAATAACTGTTATTCCTATCAAGTAATTATACGCAAATCAAAAAGCCACCCGATCCAGGGTGGCTTTTTTGTGTAGGTTTAACCCATGCAACCTGCCTATGCATATGGCTGGTATGGAGCCCCTTTTATCCGCCTCCTGATCCCCTTGGTTTCCGGGATCCTGATTGGCAATTATTTACAGCCCCCACTCAAAGCAATATGGATATTGATGGCTGCTTTTTCCCTGTTTTATTTTCTTTTAGAAAAACAAACTATCCGCAAAAAATTCTATGGGAGATGGCTAACAGGGATTTGCCTGAATCTGCTGCTGATAGCAATGGGCGTCTTATTGATTATGTTGCACAAATACCATAAGGCTCAGGTAAACATTGCGGAAAATGAAACGGAATCAACCAGTATGGCTCTCACCATTGAAGAGGTTCTGGGACAAAACAATGGAACCGATCGTTTTGTCGCAGCCATCCGGTTGCAATGCAAACAGGGTGTCTGTTCTTCTTTCAGCGGGGGATGTCTGTTATCGGTCAGAAAAGACAGTACCGACAGGAACTGGGAACCCGGCCAAATCCTGCTGATCCGAAAACAACCCCGGCTGATCAGGGACAATGGCAACCCGGGCGGATTCTCCTTCCGGCAATATTATGCAAGACAGGGAATCCAATACCAGGTTTACCTGAACAGGAATGAGTATGTCGTTTGTCAACAAAAAGCGCAAAAAGGCTTTCGCAATCTTCTTTATACGATCAGGCTTTTTGTGATAAAAACAATCCGTAAACTGATCCCGGGAGAAAAAGAACAAGGACTTGCCGAAGCACTTCTGATCGGATACAGGAATGACCTGGACAAACAACTGGTAAGATCCTATAGTCGGATGGGAGTTGTGCATATTATTGCCATCAGTGGTCTACACCTGGGGATGATCTATGGTCTTTTGCTTTTATTGATCAAACCCTTTCAGCAACAAAAAGGGTTCAGATGGGTAAAACCCATAGTGCTTCTATCCGTTCTATGGATGTTTACCCTGCTGGCCGGCGGGGCACCATCGGTACTGCGATCTGCACTGATGTTTTCATTTATCATAACGGGTGA
>JAGWTX010000098.1 GCA_028875955.1 Bacteroidota bacterium
CGGATGACTCATGAGTACTTCCTTTGTATTCAGTACCGCATACAGCGGCTGGGTTGTCTGGTTAAAATTCTCCGCTTCAAAAGTGGCCCATTTATCCCCTTTTGTGATAAGGTCTTTGCTATCCCCAGACCTGGTTTGATAATTCAGGATCCGTTGGTCTGCTGCCAGCTTTTCCCGGTCATCCACATACAGGGATACCAGGATATAATTTTCGCTGATGAACTTGTAAACGGCGGGATCGGTCCATACATTTTCCTCCATTTTGCGGCAATTCACACAGGCCCAACCGGTAAAATCCAGCAACAGGGGTTTGTGCTGTTCCTTTGCCAACTGAAGCGCCTTTTCGTAATCATTGATCACATTCGCCTCCAGACCTTTTCCCCGAACGTTCTCTTTTCCATAAATGCTATAACTGAAAGGGGGTGGGAAACCGCTTAATAAATGGAGGTTGGCATATTTCGATTGGGTAACACCGGGTAACAGGTAAATGGTGAAAAGCAAGGCGATTAGTCCCGCCAATTTTCTTCCCCTGCTGATTTTCATGCCCTTGTAATCATGGGGCAGGCGAAGGACACCAAACAGATAAAGTGTAAGGCCTGAACCGATCAGGATCCAGATGCCGATAAAAACCTCTCTTTTCAACAAACCCCAGTGCATCACAAGATCTGCATTGGAAAGGAATTTAAAAGCCAGTGCGAGTTCCAGGAAGGCCAATACTTTTTTTACCGTATCCAGCCAGCCACCCGATTTGGGCAATGACTGTAACCAGTCGGGGAAGATCGCAAATAAGGCAAAGGGCAATGCCAAAGCCAGTCCGAAACCGGCAAGCCCGGTGGTTAATTGCCAGGCACCCCCGCTTAAGCTGCCCACCAATAAGGAACCCAGGATGGGACCTGTGCAGGAGAAAGAGACGATGGCCAGGGTTAGCGCCATAAAAAATATACCGCCCAGACTACCCAACCCGCTTCTCGAATCAGCCTTGCTGGCGATATTGCTGGGAAGGGTCAGTTCGAAAAAACCGAAAAATGAGAAGGCAAAGAAGATGAATATGACAAAGAAGATGATATTCAACCAGGAATTGGTGGAAATATTATTGAAGATCTCCGGCTGCACATTACCCAGTATGTGAAAGGGCACACTCGCCAACACATAGATCAGAAAAATAAAGAAACCATAGAGCACCCCGTTCCGGATAGCCTGTTTCCGGTTGGAAGCCCTTTTGGTGAAAAAGGAAACCGTAACCGGTATCATGGGAAACACACAGGGGGTTAACAATGCGATCAGACCACCGAGAAAACCCAGGAGAAAAATCGCTCCGATACCATTGCCGGATGCAAGAGGTGCACTGGCTCCGCAATCGTTCAGCGGTTTGGACAGATCGATAGAAGCCCTTCTGATCTGTGCGGAAGCATCTGCTGCGACCACGCCACCTTCCAGTTGCACCGTAAAGGGTTGTTCAGAACTGATGAATGCGTCGTTCATCGCGAGGTTGGCTTTGATACTGCCTTTCAGGGTTGCAGGAATAAATCCGTCGATCTTACACTGTTGGGTGATCAGCAGCTTTCCTTCGTAAACATTCAGGTTCTGGTTATCCCAGATCGCGTCCTTTATTTTTTTGGCGGTTCCGTCATATGCCATGCTTCCCTGCAGATGAGCGTTTTCATAGGAAGGAGAAAAGCTAACGGGATCAAGACCCTCAACTGCAGGGTTGTTTCCATACACATGCCATCCTGCAGGAATCGTGGTTTGAGCCGTGATCTCATACAAACCATTGCTAATTCTCCTGGCATGGGTTTCCCATTTCAATAAAGTATCGGACTGTGCGGATACAGAAAACACTATCAGTATCAGAATACTGAGAAGGTTTATTTTTTTCATGAATCGCTGTTGAATTACTGTAGCGTAAGCTCAAAAGTTTTTTTCACCGGTGGCAGACACTGGCTGTCATCACAAACCATGTATTCAACGGTGCCGCTGAGATTGGTCTTGATACCGTTTTTCACTTTGATGGTCTGAACAAAGGAAACATTATCGGAATAAAACAAGACATCGGTATTGAAATTCTTGTCAAATATTTTTTCCAGCTTGCCCACTTCCTTAAAACCGCCATTGGAACTTACCAATGGATTTTTTTTGAAGCTGATGGTAGTGGGTACGGGCCCGCCTTTTCCTGTTTTCTGGGAATAGATATGCCAGGGATGTTCAACGGTAGCAGTGAGGACGATTTCATACACACCTTTCGCTTTCTTTTTGGCCGCATAGTTCCAGCTGACCGGATTTTTCATCTGGGCAAAACTTAATGAGACCATCATCACAGAAACCCATAAAAAGACAATTTTTTTCATAATATCATTCCTTCTTTTATATAATGACGTTTACCGCCGGTAAACCTTACAATGCTCAATTCAAACCCAGGAGAGAGAAGACCTTTCTGCCGTCCAGGTTTGACAAAGCTTCTGAAGAAGCCCGTTCCGGGTGAGGCATCATGCCAAAAACATTTTTCCCTTTGTTACAGATGCCCGCGATATTTTTCAGGGAACCGTTCGGATTGGCATCGGATGCCAGGTTTCCCTGCTCATCGCAGTAATAAAACAGGATCTGTCCGTTTTTCTCCAGATCGCGCAATGTCTGCTCATCTGCATGATAACGACCCTCCCCATGTGCAATCGGAATCTTCAGTGCCTCGCCTTCGGATTGTTTGATAAATACGTTTTTGCATATAAACTGCTGGTTGGCGTTTTGCAGTAATACACCCGGCAATAAACCGCTTTCGCACAGGATCTGGAAACCATTGCAAACCCCCAGCACCTTTCCGCCTCGGTTGGCAAATTCAATCACACTCTGCATCATCGGACTAAAACGGGCAATGGCACCGCATCGCAGATAATCGCCATAGGAAAAACCACCCGGCAGAATGATACAATCCTCTGTGGTAAACATACTCAGATCCCTGTCTTTGTGCCAGAGCATAATTACTTCTTTACCAAGATCTTGTTGAAGGGAATCCTGCATATCCCGATCGCAGTTGGAACCCGGAAAAACGACAACGCCAAACTTCATAGCTTTGTTTTTGTGCTGATAGCCTGTAAGAAATTAAAAAGTAAAGTTAATAGCTGTGCCGTTAAGAGCAGGCTAATTTTTGATCAGCGACCAATTATTATAGATAATCATAATAAATGACAGGATACAAAGGATATTGGGGAGGTACATTTTTCGGGGATTGGAAAACAGGTTTCCGTCAAATGCAGCCATAGGTATGAGACACATAATTGCAGATTCGATGCCCGCATGCAAAAAAATAAATGGAATGGGCAGCAGGATCAGCAACATAACCATCATAACCCCCCAGTTTTTACGAATCTGGATCACCATCCTTTTATTCGACAGCTGCCAGTAATACAAACCTACCAGCAGGAGGATGGTCAGAACAGACAGGTTCAGTATCAATGGCAGGTTCCAGTGATCCAGGGGGAGGTTCCATTTAAGATAGGGCAGATAATTGGTAAACCCGGCCAAGCGGTCTTTCAGAAATAACCCGGAAGCCAGGAAATAATAGGGTACCAGGATGCCCATCAACAGGATCAGCCATTCGGCCAGTTTGAAGGGACGTACCACCGCCAGGGCAAATAATACCACCACAATCAAAATGGCCGTGGGATGATAAAAAAGAACCGAAAGCCCTACGATCAAACCCGTATTGAATAACAAGGTTTTGGGGGAGGGGTGGTTGTATAAGCGACTCAGTTTGATAAAAATCCAGATCAGCAGAAAATTGGCCAGGAGGGCGGGTGAAATACCACACCACTGGGGCATTAACCCGGTAAGCAGGATATAGGCCATGGCCGTGGTATAATTACTGGAAGGGAACATCCTTAATTCCATCATTACCCCGTTTAACCGGATGGCCTGCACCAGAATGATTGCCTGATACAGGATAAACAATACGGTGGAACCCATTCCCGTCAGGTAGGTTCGCAAGAGCAGGGAAAAGATCCCGTCCTGGTCGCTGGTAACCATGACCGGGGTGGTAAAGAATAGATGCGTATGAACGGCAACACTGAGTATTACCAGGTAAAATACGGTGATGATGGATTTGTCCCTAAATAAAGCGACCACAGGCAAGGATTAAAATTCGAGTTTAGCAAAACAGGTAAATCCCCTGTACATGCAGGGAACAATGGCCGTTCTTGCGCCGATTTGTTTGGCATGACGCGGCATGAAATCATATCCCTTATCCAGGTTTTTAAAAGTCGGATTCCTGTCGATCTGTCCGGAAGGCTGGATACTCTGATCGGTGAGAATCATGTCCCTTTTTTCCTGCAGGTTAAAGATAAAATGCAATTCATCCCCCGTGTTTAACAGGCCATACCCAATATAATTATCGGTATTGTCGTCAAACTGCGACTTGCGGATCACATTACTCCATTCCATTTTCCCTTTGGGATCAAAGGAGATCACGGCCACATTTTCGGCGAAATACCGGGTCGGATTCCGGTTATTATCATAGATCGAGGAACGCCACCAGGGATAATAACCCAGGGGGCTGTTCCAGGAATAATAATCCGTGGGTGCCCAGTAAGGTGATCCATACAAATAATCCCAGCGGTTCAATGCGGTACCCCTGGTACTGGTATATGCCGATTCAGAGATAACGATAAATCCCCCATCTCTGCGCAGGATGATATTTTTCAGGAAAAAATCATTGAAAGCTGTCTTGAGGTTACCATCGGATTTGGCATCCTCCCTGAACTCATCCGTAAAAACGGTGCCCGCCTGCATGATTTCCTTGTTCTGTGCCTGATCCCATAAGATATAAAACAAACCATCAATATTGCCCCTTCTGGTTTTACTGTAGAGGGATGATATCAGATAGTGTTTGTTGAGGTTATCCACTTTGATACGGATGTCATCAAGAAAGATATTCCCCAGTTTCAAATCAACCATTGTATAACTATCCAAACCGGCCGGTTTGGTTATCAGGCTCACTTTGTTGATATTATCATTGGAGGAAGTGCCGGATTCCCTTACACAAACCATGTCGCCATTATTTGCCAGGGTGAATTCGGAAAGAAAATCATTCCGCTGGGGCATATCGATCGGCAACCTGGATTTGTGCAAAAGCGTAAGATCCTTTGAAAACAAACAGGTGGTGAGCACATGTGATTTGTTGTTATGGGTATTGATCTTGAATACCATGATCTGCTGCTTATCCTCGCTCAATAACAGTGAATAGATCTTGGTACTGGAAGAAAAACTCACATTGGCTGTTGAATCCAACAGAATGGGGTCTCCCACTTTTTCACCCATGCCGTTCAGCTTAACGGCCATGCAGTAAACGATGCTTTTCCTTTGGTACTCATACAGCATATAAGCAAAATCGCCATAGGGTATGAATTCTGTATTGGTCAGACGCTCCCTGATAAAATCGAGCCGGGTCTTTTTGACCATTTTCATGTCGTCGTCATAGGATACGATGAAATTGAAATCCCGGTAAGTCTTGTACACGAGAACCTTACCATCAATTTTACCAATCACTTCAAAATCCAGGGTACGGGCATCTTCCCTGTCGGGTTCCGTATATGTGACACGCTGTGCAGTTCCGGCAAGGGAAGAAAGCAGCAAACAGGTCAAAATAAGGGAAAATACTTTTTTCATTCCGGCGGCAAATTTTATCTTTCAAATGTAAGACATGAAGGTCTTATCCCTGTATAATTTAACAGTAATTAGCAACAGATGGGGTTTGAGCAGGATAAATGACAGCGGGGATTGATTTTACTTATACATTTGTCCTATCATTGAGTATTAATCGTAATAACCCATTTTTGTGAGTAAGAATCTCAATAAGATTTCCACCGCCGGTCTGATCATCGCGTTGGGAATCATTTACGGCGATATCGGAACCTCCCCGTTGTATGTTCTCAACGAAATTATCACCGGGCGTGCCATAACCGAAGAATTGATCCTCGGATCCCTTTCCTGTATCATCTGGACATTAACCCTGCAGACCACGGTTAAATATGTCATCCTCACCCTGAAAGCCGATAACAAGGGTGAAGGGGGGATTTTCAGCTTATATGCGCTGGTCAGAAGAAGAAAGAAATGGCTGGTATTGCCTGCCATGATCGGCGGGGCCGCCTTGCTGGCAGATGGCATCATCACCCCTCCCATTTCCATCACATCAGCCATTGAAGGTCTCAGACAATTGCCTGCCTTCGGGGATATCTCGCAGAACAGCATCATTGCCATCGTCATCGGTATCATTACATTTCTGTTTTTTATGCAGCAGTTCGGTACCGCATCCATCGGTAAGATGTTTGGGCCCATCATGGGTATCTGGTTTACCATGCTGGCCGTTCTGGGTTGTTCCCACCTGATGGATGATATCGGGATCTTTAAGGCGCTGAGTCCGCATTATGCCATAGAATTACTGACCACCTATCCCAAGGGATTCTGGTTATTGGGTGCTGTTTTCCTTTGTACCACGGGTGCGGAAGCCCTTTACAGCGATCTCGGTCATTGCGGCAAAGGCAATATCCGGGTATCCTGGGTATTTGTAAAGACCTGTCTGATCCTGAATTACCTGGGACAGGGTGCCTGGTTACTGGCCAATCACCACGGACAGATCATCCCCCCGGAAGTAATGGCCGACGGTTTCAACCCCTTTATCGGCACCATGCCCCAGTGGTTCAAACTGATCGGTATTACCATTGCCACTGTGGCAGCCATCATTGCGAGCCAGGCACTGATTTCCGGTTCCTTTACCCTGATCAGTGAAGCCATGCGTCTGAACCTTTGGCCCAAGATGAAGATCAATTACCCCACGGAAGAAAAAGGGCAATTGTACATACCCGGTATCAGCCTGCTTTTATTTATCGGTTGTGTGGGTATCGTACTCTTTTTCCAGAAATCATCCAATATGGGTGCGGCTTACGGTCTGGCCATCACCATGTGTATGATCAGCACATCGATCCTTTTTGCCAATTTCCTGGTCAGCCGCAGGTCCAAAAAAATATGGATTTATGTTTACCTGATTGTCTATCTAACCATCGAGATTTCCTTCCTGGTTGCCAACCTCGAAAAATTCATGCACGGTGGTTATGTAACCCTGATCGTGGGTGGCGGATTGTTCGTGGTGATGTATGTCTGGTTCCGGAGCCGCAAGATCAAAAACCGCTATGTGGAATTTGTCCGGATGGAACATTATATCCCGAATATCCAGGAACTGAGCAACGACAAGAGTATCCCGAAATATGCGACTCACCTGGTGTATATGACCAGTGCCAATAATCCGAAAGAGATCGAACATAAGATCATTTATTCCATCCTCAATAAAAAACCCAAACGGGCAGACATCTACTGGTTTGTTCACGTGGATGTGCTGGATGATCCCTATACCTGCGAATATGTGGTGGAACATATCATACCCAATGATATCATCCGCGTGGAATTCCGGGTGGGTTTCCGGGTAGAACAAAGGATCAATCTGATGTTCCGTAAAGTGGTGGAGGAACTGGTGAACAATAAGGAAGTGAATATCACCAGCCGTTATGAAAGCCTGGAAAGAAACAATGTGGTGGGCGATTTCCAGTTTATCGTACTGGAAAAATACCTGAGCCAGGACAATGAGCTGCCCTTCTTTGAAAAGATCATCATGAAGATCTATTTCTGGCTCAAGGAGATCAGCCTGGGCGAAGAACGCGGTTTTGGTCTTGACCCCAGTAATGTAACCATTGAAAAATTCCCGCTGATAGTG
>JAGWTX010000099.1 GCA_028875955.1 Bacteroidota bacterium
ATATTGGGGGTATTCAACCCATTCTCATAAAATCGTTTGCCATCTTTCAAGATATCCTCACTTACATTACCCAGATTCAGGAACATCTTACCGCCTTTAGAATTGGGATTCTTGATAAAGGGGTCCTGAACCCAGAATTCGATGTATTGGATATTGCCTGTTTCAAAATCTGTCTGATCAATCGAACGCATCAATCCACCCCATCGTGCAGCAGGTCTGGTCAGATGCCCGTTTGCATCCAGTTCCGTTTTCCGGCTTTCATAGTTATAAGGCCCTTTCTCGGTTGGATAATAAGCCAGGTCAAAGGTGGATGTCTGCACATCTGTAATATTTGTTGTTCTCTGCGGAAACAATTCATTGGTAAACACCTGTCTCACCCTGGGATCGCTTAGTTCGGCCAGGTTTCTGCGCAGGGGATTATTGGGACTGTTCCTGTCCTGCAGGTTGGGTTCAATATTGTACCAGGCCAGTTTTGCCCGGTTATAATTGTAATCCAGTGAATCAGTCAAAGTCGCTTCCGGGAATTTTGGATTACCCTGTGGTGTGGAAGCCAGTGCCCAGGCCACCAGCGGGAAACGAAGATCGATATTTGTCTGTGTGCCTTCAAAATCATCAATATAGATCAGACCCTGGCTGCCACTGCCGATCTGCGAAGGATGTCCGGGCTTTAAAATAGCCGCTTCCCCATAACCCGTGATCGATGATTTTGCCTTGGTGGAATAAAAGGGGAGCTTATTCAGGAAGCGGGTCACTCCAGGCAATTCCGATCGGTAACTGATATCCAATCCATACATGGTGTTCCGGATCGGATCTTCCCCATATCCCATTTTTGTAAAGAAGGGCCGTTCTGCCAACCGGGCATAGGTAGCCCCCAGTGTCAGCTTTTTACTGGCCAGATAATCCAGTCGCAAGCCCGTAAAATTTCGTTGCTGCACACCAAAACCTGCGTTGTTTTCAAAAGAAACTTTTACCGGGATATTGGAACTCAGGATCCCGGCGTTCAATATTTTAACCGTACCCAGATTATAATCCACCGTATAATCCAACCCTTCTTTTAATACCTGTCCGCCCGCCGTGACCGTAACCGAACCGGGTGGGATATTAAAGGCATTCAAGGAAATCTCCGAACCCCCGGCGCTCCCTTTTACCTGGCCCTGCATCACAAACCGATTCAGGTTGGCATAGGTCTGTGCGATGGCTTTGATGGAATCATACAATTGATAATAGACATATTTCTTTTTTACCGCCAGTGGCTGACCCGAGAATGCGAGCGTATCCAGGTCGCGCCCAAAAGGTTCCAGCACCGGGAAAATGATGCGCCCCATCTGGGGTAGAACGGTAAACCCTTCCACATAATCGAATACACCATCGGGCTGGGGATCATTCCGGTTATTCAACCTATCCAGGTTCAAAATCCGCAACAATGATTTACCGTCTACGGAGGGAGAGCTTTCCGGTAAATATCTTTTCAAACCGCCGCTGGGTTCCTGATATAGCACGTTTAACTGGAATCCGTCTCTGGAGATGCCACCAAACAGATCCAGTGAATACACGTTCTTCATCATCCAGCCCCAGATCGGTAATTGAATTCTTTGTGAGGTAGCTTTTAATAATTTCAGGAACAGCACTTTCTGAACACCCCTTGTGGAATCGAGTGCCACATCCTGCGAAAATTC
Organism: Bacteroidota bacterium; assembly: GCA_028875955.1. Taxonomy (GTDB): domain Bacteria; phylum Bacteroidota; class Bacteroidia; order Chitinophagales; family Chitinophagaceae; genus Sediminibacterium. The sequence continues at coordinate 1,677 of JAGWTX010000099.1, forward strand.
ACCCACCTGGTAAACCCTGCCGTTGTAAGTATACTGGTAGGCAACCGCGAGAACCTCATCCGATTGCAATTGTACATTCAGTGAAACAAAACCCACCTGCGGGTTATAATAATATTCAGAGGGGTTGAGTTTTCTTGCGAATGTTTTTTCATAATCGTCCACCGGATTCAACCCTTTGGATAATAACAATGAATTGATCACCGCCGGATTCCGGGATGAGGGATTGGATTGGAGGGATTGATATAAATCATTGTCACCGTTTGCAGGCAGGGTTGTATTGGTTAGTGAATGGATATTCGGATTATAGGGTTTGGGTTCCGCCAGATCCATCAGTCCCACAATATCCCTGGCATCGGTAGTGGCACCGGTCCGGTTGGTAACCCATACTTCCATGCGCTGGATCTGAACCTGTGAATTGACCACAGGCAGGTTGGACATGGTTTTATTATAATTGTTTCTGAAATATTGTCCCAGCAGAAAGTGCCGGTTCTCTTCGTAATCATCCAGCTTTTTGGTAAAGTTCTGCGTGGAAGCACCACCCTGTAATCCGACCGACTGGCGGGAAGACCGCTGGTTGGCAATCGCACCGGTTACATATAATTTACCCAGTTGTACCTGGGTCTTTAATCCAAATAGGTTTTGTGCACTGGGAATCAGGGTGCTTCGGGTCTGGAAGGATATATTTCCGGCTTCAATACTCTTGATCAGCTCATCATCCATCCCCTTGTAATCCAGTTTGAGCTGGTTGTCAAAACCCAGGTTTGACAATGTATTATAGTTGATGGGGAATTTGAGTTTATCGCCGATATTGGCATTCACATTCAGCTTGGCATCCATATTGAAATCAAACCCGCCATTTTTTCTGGCCCGCTCGGGAAGCGTAGGGTTTTCAATATTCTGTCCCTGGTAACCCGCCATGATATTGACTTCACCGGAAGGACGGATATCCACTTTTAAACCATTGGCAGAAGTTCCGAAGATGCGGTCAAATAGTTTATCATACACGCGCATTTTGGGTCTGCCGGTTTTCAGATTCAGGGCAGTCAGTGCAGCGGCCCTTTTTTTAAAATAATCCGCTTCCGCTTTTTGGGATTCCAACCGCCAGAATTCTTCAAAAGTGAGATAAGTGGGGGTCCGGTAATACTGATTCCCGATTTTTTCAGTGATATAATACTGACGTGTCTTGGGATCGTATTCGATATTCCGCTGGATCAGTTTGGAGTCCTGGAGATCAAAGGGATTCTTGCTTTGGTTTGACAAAGGGTCCCCCCTTCTGTCACTTATGGGAAAGTGCAGGGAATCTTTTTGCTGGGCCTTTACAGAAAAAAAGGAGAACAGCAACAGGGGTACGATAACATGACGAATAGCCTTCAATCCCTCAAGCTTGGTTAAGTACAGTTAGTTCGATAATTTCTGAAAAAGTTACGTAGAAATGAGGCTATAGACTAGAGGTTTTTGAGTGCTTGTTTGATGATTTCTTCCAAAGATGCGTTTTCAGTTATTGTCAACATGGTTTTCTTTATCGCCTGTTCTGCAACGGGTCTTCCGATACCCAGTGCCATCAATGCATGAAGCGCGTCGCTGTTGGGATCCGGCGTACCATTGAGCAGCATTGACTGCTCCATAGACTGTTTACCTAATTTATCCCTCAATTCCACAATCAGCCGTTCGGCGGATTTTTTGCCTATTCCTTTGATCCCTTCCAATTGCCGGGTGTTGCCCTGAACAATGGCACGGATGATCTCTTCGGGCCGCATCCCTGACAACATCATTCTGGCGGTGGAAGCACCAACGCCCGAAACACTGATCAGTTGCAGGAACAATTCCTTTTCCGCCAATTCTGCAAATCCAAACAGGGTTTGCGCGTTTTCAGTGATATGCAGATACGTAAATAACTGACCACTATCCTGGTTACTGATGGCGGAATATGTGTTCAGACTGATCTGAAGATCATATCCAACACCATTCACATCCACCACCACACGGGCCGGTGTTTTTACGGCATACTTCCCTCTTACAAACGCGATCATAGCTGGTTCAAAAATATGTTAAAAAATCTTTGTATCCGTCATCTTTATTCCGCCGGGTCTCCGTGACCCATCAGCCAGACAGAACCTGAGTTCAGGCTGGATTATCTGACCGGATTTGCCGGTTTTATCACCATACCGGGTAAGTTTAAATATAACTTAAGGTTGGAATTTGAACCTCCGGATTTCCCATATTAGGGAAATCTTATTGATATTTGCGCCAATTGTTACAACTATGAGCAAATTAAAAGCCGCTATAACTTCAGTGGGAGGTTATGTACCAGAGACCAAATTGACCAATTTTGACCTGGAGAAAATGGTGGATACCAATGATGAATGGATTCGGACCCGTACAGGCATAGAAGAAAGAAGAATTCTCAAAGAACCCGGAAAAGGAAGCAGTGATATGGCGGTTCCTGCCGTTCAGGAAATATTAAGAAAAAAGAACCTGGACCCCAAAGATATTGACTGCCTGATCTGTGCCACCGTTACACCCGACATGGTATTTCCGGCAACCGCCAATATTATCTGCGACAAATTAGGCGCCACCAATGCCTGGGGCTATGATATGAGCGCCGCCTGCAGCGGTTTCTTATATGCACTCACCACGGGTGCCATGTATATCGAGAGCGGTCGTTATAAAAAAGTGATCGTGGTCGGGGTAGATAAAATGAGTGCGATTGTGGATTATACAGACCGTGCCACCTGTATCATTTTTGGGGATGGTGCCGGGGCTGTTTTACTCGAACCCAGTACCGATGAAACCGGTATCCTGGACAGTATTTTACGCAGCGACGGAAGTGGACGGCAGTACCTGCATATGAAAGCCGGAGGATCCGTAAAACCTGCATCGGTTGAAACCGTTTTGGCCAAAGAACATTTTGCCTACCAGGAAGGCCAGCCCGTTTTCAAATTTGCCGTAAAGGGCATGGCCGATGTAAGTGCCGAATTACTGGAAAGAAACCAGTTAACGGGTGAAGATATTGCCTGGCTGGTTCCCCATCAGGCCAATCTCCGCATCATTGATGCTACCGCCAACAGGATGGGTCTGTCAAAGGATAAAGTGATGATCAATATCCAGAAATATGGCAATACCACCGCAGCCACCATTCCGCTTTGTTTGTGGAACTGGGAAAACCAGCTGAAAAAAGGGGATAATATTGTACTGGCAGCATTCGGGGGCGGTTTTACCTGGGGTGCTACCTGGGTCAAATGGTCTTACGGATCCTGATACGATTTCAAATCCCCGGACCGGGGATTTTTTTATGCCCCGCTCCTTGCAAAAAGGATATAATCAATCTGTGGTATTTTTTCTACTCCCAGCTGTCTGAGCAGGGTAACCAGTTGACCGCGGTGATAAGTGCCATGGTTGGACAGATGTAAGACGATATCCTGAAGCGGTTGCCGGTAAGGGTCTCCTTTTAAATTCTTATACGAAAAATCCGCCGCCAGTGTTTTCTCATCCTGTTCAAGAATCCAGTCGATCCATTGTTTGTTCTGATGCAATAATCCATTGGCAATGTCTTTCATGGAAGGGTGAAAACTAAGACTGGGCACAACAATCTGTTCATGCAGCTGAACCCGCTGCCACCAGATACTGGAAGCATCCCAGATATGGAGACAGGTTTTCTCTACAGAAGGGAAACTACTCGCGATATATTGTTTTTGTTGTTCTTCCGTCAGGGACAGAATCAGATCCAGCAGTTTTTCATTTGCCCATAAGTCATAGCGGACAAAAGAGGTCAATAATTGCTTCATCTTTAATCTTACTTTTGGATGAATAAGAAAATTACGATTTCCGCAGAATCCGTCAATTAAAAATAATGAATAAAAAATTCCCATTGACCGGCATCAGTTCCGTTGCCATACACAGTTCCGGAAAGGAGAATGCAGACCATGCCCACCTCACACCCATCTATGCCAGTTCTACGTTTACATTTGATTCGGCGCAGGAAGGCAGTGACCGGTTTGCCGGTGCCGACAAGACACGTATCTATTCACGCTGGGGAAACCCCAGTTTTACACCGGCGGAAGAAACCATTGCCGCATTGGAAACATTTGGTCTACACAATCCAGATGGTTCACCCATGCAGGTTCGTGCATTATTACACGCCAGCGGACAGGCAGCCATGACCACATTATTCCTTAGCAACCTGAAGGCAGGAGATACCGTACTCAGTCATTTCTCCCTCTATGGTGGTACGCATGAATTATTAAACAAAGTATTGGCAGATACCGGAATCAAAACCACCCTCATCGATATGCGTGACCCGAACCGGGTTGCGGAAGCCATCCAAAAAGATCCGGGTATCAAGCTGGTGCATATCGAAACACCCGCCAATCCAACCATCAATTGTGTAGACCTGGAAGCAGTGATAACCATCGCCAAACAAAAAGGCATACTGGTTTCCGTTGACAATACATTTGCCACTCCTTATTTACAGCAGCCTTTCCAATACGGCGCTGATTTTGTTTTTCATTCCACAACCAAATTCCTGAATGGGCACGGTACGGCCATTGGCGGAGTATTGCTCGGAAAAGACCTGGAACTGATGCGCACCAAAGTATGGAAATGGTTTGCGCTGCTGGGTGGAAACAGCAATCCCTTTGATGCTTTTTTACTCACACAGGGATTAAAAACCCTGGAACTGCGGATGGAAAGACATTGTTCCAATGCAGCAAAAGTTGCTGATTATTTAGCAACGCATCCCGCCATCGGACATGTGAATTATACCGGGCTGAGCAGTCATCCGGATTTTGCCATTGCCAAAAAACAGATGAGACATCCGGGTGCCCTGATGAGCTTTGAATTGAAAGGAGGCCTGGATGCCGGAAGGCGTTTTATTGATGCATTACAGATGTGTGTAAGAGCTGTTTCATTGGGAACACTGGACACATTGGTATCCCATCCTGCCACGATGAGTCATGCCGGTTTACCCAGGGAAGAAAGGATCCAATACGGCATCACCGATGGATTGATCCGGATGAGTGTGGGCATTGAAAACATAGAGGATCTTTTGGCAGACCTGGAACAGGCCCTTTCAAAATCCTAACCCAAACAGTTTATATAAATTAATCCCTGATTTCAGGTTTATCGCCTAAACAACCAAAACCACTGAACATGAGAAAATTTCTTCTGGCAGTAAGCTTTGCAGCAATCACTTTTTCGGCTTTAGCCCAAAAAAAAACAAAAACAGTAGCAGTTGCTGACCGGTTTGCGGGATTGGATACTGCATTTGAAAGAGTGCTCAAAGACTGGCATGCTGCCGGTTTTGCCGTTGCAGTTGTTGAGAAAGACAAGATTGTATATGCCAGGGGGTTTGGATATCGGGATGAAGAGAAAAAATTACCGGTAACCCCCAACACTTTATTTGCGATCGGAAGCTGCACCAAGGCATTTACGGCATCCATGATCGGTCTGCTGCAAAAAGAAGGCAAACTCTCCATAGATAAACCCGTTCGAGATTATTTACCTGATCTGAAATTTTACAATGATGAGATGAATAATTCCCTCATCCTCAGGGACCTGATGTGTCATCGTACCGGCTTGCCAAGACATGATTATTCCTGGTACGGTTTTCCCAGTTCTTCAAGGGACAGTTTGCTGAAGCGAATACAATACATGGAACCCAGCACCGGCATAAGGGAAAAATGGCAGTACAACAATTTCATGTTTTTGTTACAGGGAATGATTGCCGAAAGACTTACAAAAAAGAGTTGGGAAGAAAATATAAAAGAAAACTTTTTCAAGCCGCTTGGCATGACAAAATCCAATTTCAGCATTGCCGATTTACAGAAAAACCCGGATGCAGCGATCGGTTATGGCCTGAAAAAAGACAGTATCTTAAAGAAACTTGATTATTATAATATTGATGCCATGGGTCCTGCCGGAAGCATCAATAGCAATGTATTGGAAATGGCCAATTGGGTAAATACCTGGATACACAACGGAAAATTCAATGGCAAAGAGATTATACCCGCAAGCTATGCAACGGAAGCCATGAGTGCACAAATGGTGATAGGGGGCGGATTACCCACCAAGGAA
>JAGWTX010000100.1 GCA_028875955.1 Bacteroidota bacterium
TGGTGCGGTCATCCCTTTGCACAGGCTAACTGGTTCACGTTCGGGAGACTGGCCTGGGACCATGACCTGGGTTCCGATGAGATCGCTGATGAATGGATCAGGATGACATTTTCCAATGAGCCTTCCTTTATCAGTACCGTTAAAAAAATGATGCTGGCATCAAGGGAAATCATGGTGGATTATATGACCCCCCTGGGCTTACACCATATCATGGGTGATGGTCATCATTACGGCCCATCGCCATGGTCGGACAGAGGCAGGGCAGACTGGACTCCGGTGTATTACCACAAAGCAGATTCCATCGGTCTTGGTTTTGAAAGGTCCTCCAGGGGCACCAATGCATTGGAACAATACGCTCCGGAAGTAAGAAAGATCTATGAGGATCCTGCTACCTGCCCTGAAAAATACCTGCTATGGTTTCACCACATACCCTGGAATTACACATTACCCACCGGCAAAACCCTTTGGGAAGAACTCTGCGCAAAATATTATGCCGGTGTTGCAGGTGTTCGTGAAATGGAGAAATCCTGGCAACAGCTGAAAGGGAGTATTGATGACGAACGCTATTCACATGTCAAACAGCTGTTGGCTATGCAGGAAAAAGACGCTGTATGGTGGCGAAATGCCTGTCTTTTGTATTTCTCCACCTTTTCGAAACAACCCATTCCGGCAGGATATGAAAAACCCGATCATACGCTTGATTATTACAAACATATCCGGATTTTTTTTGCACCTGGTACCGGAGGCAGCAACTAATATTCGTTTCATAAATACAATGAATAAATATGGTGATCCAAGTGTAAAATACCGGAAGACCAGTATTGCAGCCTGTTTCAACACAGTTGCAGGATGGTGTGTCCTTAGTATTCAAAACTGTAAGAAACTGTAAAACCTCGTTTACATAAATGCATCTTTAAACTAACAGCTATGCTTTCAAAACTATTGTCTGGGTTCCTGCTACTTATTTCGGTTGCAGCTAATGCACAAGAGAAAGGGACCTTACACAAAAGACCCATTTCCCAACCGCTGGTCAAGGATATTTTTACGGCTGATCCCTCCGCCCATGTGTTTAATGGAAAGATCTATATCTACCCTTCACATGATATCAACGCAGGTATCCCGGAAAATGACCTGGGTGATCATTTTGCCATGAAGGATTACCATATTCTTTCCATGGATTCCATCGGGGGAAAAGTAACCGACCATGGAGTGGCGCTGGATATCAAAAATATCCCCTGGGCCGGCCGGCAGTTATGGGCACCTGATGCAGCCTACAAAAACGGCACATATTATTTATATTTTCCCCTGAAAGATAAAAAGGATGTTTTCCGGATTGGCGTTGCAACCGGCAAAACACCGGTTGGTCCGTTTACAGCTGAAAAAGAACCCATCAAGGGAAGCTTTAGCATCGATCCCTGTGTATTCAAAGACAAAGACGGATCCTATTATCTCTACTTCGGTGGTATCTGGGGGGGACAATTGCAGAAATGGACCACCGGAAATTATGACCCCGATGGAAAACTCAGGACACCCAATGAAAACGCGATTCTGCCCCGTGTTGCCAAATTATCCGGCGATATGAAAAGTTTTGCAGAAACACCCAAAGAAATTACCATCCTGGATGCGAAAGGAAACAGGTTCCTGGAAGCCGATAATGACAAACGCTTTTTTGAAGCTTCCTGGATGCACCGGTACAATGGAAAATATTATTTTTCCTATTCTACAGGAGATACCCATAAGATCGTTTATGCAACCGGTGATTCACCGTATGGCCCCTTTACCTACCAGGGAGTAGTGCTGAATCCGGTGGAAGGATGGACCAATCATCATTCCATCGTTGCATTCAAAGGGAAATGGTATTTGTTCTACCATGATACCCAGCTCTCCGGTAAGACCCATCTGAGAAATGTGAAAGTAACTGAACTGAAATACCGGAAAGACGGAAGTATCATTCCTATAGATCCTTATTTTTAATCCTATTATTACCCTTATAAACGCAGATATGAAAAAACAGATCCTGATCGCTTTGGCTTTTTGCTGCAGCATCTCCCTATGTGCACAAAACAATATTCAGTTGTTTGCTGATAAAGGCAAAGACATCATCAACCGGAACATTTATGGACATTTTGCAGAACATCTCGGACATTGTATCTACGGTGGCTTTTACGTAGGTGAAAACAACCAGCTGATTCCCAACAAAGACGGCGTACGTCTCGATGTAATCAATGCCTTAAAAAAATTAAAAGTCCCTGTTCTTCGCTGGCCCGGTGGCTGTTTTGCGGATACCTACCACTGGAAAGATGGTATCGGACCCAAGGATCAGCGTCCCTCCATGCTGAATGTCTGGTGGGGGAATGTAAAAGAAGACAACAGCTTTGGCACCAATGAGTTCCTGAACATGTGCGAACTACTGGGTGCTGAACCCTATCTGAGTGGCAATGTGGGAAGCGGAACACCGCAGGAATTATCCGACTGGGTAAAGTACACGGATCATCCCAATGGAAGCAGCCCGATGACGGATCTGAGACAGAAAAACGGAAGAGCCAATCCCTGGCACGTAAAATACTGGGGTATCGGTAATGAAGCATGGGGATGTGGCGGTAACATGCAACCGGAATATTATGCCAATGTGTATCGTCAGTATGCCACATTCATGACGAATGGTGGTGGCGAAAAAATATTCAAGATCGCATCCGGTGCGAGTGATGCAGACTATCACTGGACAGAAGTGCTGATGCGGGATATACCGCACAATATGCTGGACGCAGTTGCCCTGCACCATTATTCCGTTATCAACTGGGGTAAAAAAGGGCCTGCTACAAATTTTACAGAGGAAGATTATTTTACTACCATGCAACGCGCTTTACAAATGGAGGAACTGGTTGAAAAACACAGCGCCATCATGGACAAATATGATCCAAAGAAAAAAGTGGCACTCGTTGTTGACGAATGGGGAGGCTGGTATGATGTGGAGCCGGGAACCAACGGGGCATTCCTGTATCAGCAAAACACCATGCGTGATGCGATGATTGCCGGCACCACCTTAAATATCTTCAACAACCATTGCGACCGTGTCCGAATGGCCAACCTCGCACAGATCATAAATGTATTGCAGGCCGTTATCCTGACACATGATGAAAAAATGATTCTGACACCGACCTACCATGTAATGGAAATGTATAATGTACACCAGGATGCCACCATGATTCCCTTATCGGTTTCCAGTAATGATTACAAAATGGGGAAAGAGAAACTAAAAGCAATTTCTGCCTCTGCTTCCATAGATAAGAACGGATTGACCCATATTTCCCTGGTGAATATCGATTATTCCAAACCCCAGAAACTGACCATCGATATCAGTGGCAAAAAATACAGTTCCGTAAGCGGCAGGATACTCACTTCTGATAAGATCCAGAATTACAACAGCTTTGAGCATCCGGATAACATCAAACCAGCAGCATTTACAGGAGCAATGCTGCAAGGCAATGATCTGACACTAACCATCCCGCCATTTTCAGTTGTGGTTTTGGAATTAAAGTAATAAATTCCGGATTATGGATAAATGTAAAAAAGGTTCCATCCTGATTATTTTACTGATGCTGGTAAGATTATCCTGTTTGGCACAAAACGAAACTGCACAATCGGAAATCAACCAATTGCCCTTTTTCAATTACAAAGCCTCCTTTGAAGAAAGAGTGAATGATCTGGTAAGCCGTTTAACCCTGGAGGAAAAAGTATCGCAGATGTTAAATGCTGCGCCAGCCATTCCACGTCTCGGGATACCTGCTTATGATTGGTGGAATGAAGTTTTACATGGTGTGGCCAGAACACCTTTCAAAGTTACCGTATACCCGCAGGCCATCGCCATGGCCGCCACATTTGATACGGGCTCATTGCATACCATGGCAGATTTTTCAGCGATGGAGGGCAGAGCCATCCAAAACAAGGCCATCAGATTGGGAAGAACCAACGAAAGATACCTGGGTCTTACTTACTGGACCCCCAATATCAATATCTTCAGGGATCCACGCTGGGGTCGCGGACAGGAAACCTACGGGGAAGATCCATATCTGACATCCATGATGGGCAAAGCCTTTGTTGACGGGCTCCAGGGAAATGATCCCAAATATTTAAAAGCAGCCGCCTGTGCGAAACATTATGCCATTCATAGCGGTCCTGAACCCAGCAGACATGTATTCAATGCCGTTACCAGCAACTATGACTTATGGAACACCTATCTCCCTGCATTTAAAGAGCTCGTTGTAGATGCTAAGGTTGCGGGAGTCATGTGCGCCTACAATGCCTACCAAAACCAACCCTGTTGCGGCAATGACTTATTACTGACCGACATACTGCGCAACAGGTGGAACTTTACCGGTTATATGACATCAGATTGTGGCGCCATCGATGATTTTTACCGGAACCACAAAACACATCCGGATGCGGTAAGTGCATCCGCGGATGCAGTTCTCCATGGTACAGATATCGATTGTGGTAACAGCTCCTACAAGGCACTTGTTGAAGCTGTCAAAGAGGGGAAAATTTCTGAAAAACAAATTGATGTATCCCTGAAACGCCTGTTTATGATCCGGTTCAGGCTGGGGATGTTTGATCCACCCTCCCTGGTTAAATACGCACAGGCAACAGATGCTGAACTCGAAAGTCCTGCCCACAAGGCCCAGTCATTAAAAATGGCCCGGCAATCCATCGTTCTTTTAAAGAACCATGACCAATTATTGCCCCTCAGTAAAAATCTGAAAAAAATCGCCGTAATCGGACCCAATGCCGATAATGCCATTTCCGTTTTGGGAAACTACAATGGCACACCTTCAGAAATCGTAACTGCTTTACAGGGCATCAAAAACAAAGTGGGCAAACACACAAAGATCATCTATGAGAAAGCCGTGAATTTTACAAACGACACTTTGCTGGTTTATAAAAACATAAACAGTCAGTATTCCTTTGATGGGAAACCCGGGATCCGGGCTGAATATTTTTCAAATAAGGAACTGAAAGGAGATCCCATATTGGTCAGAACAGAGAACGAAATCAACCATAACTGGCAGGAAGGTGAAAAAATAGCACCTGCTCTCACCGCACTAAATTTTTCTGCCAGGTATACCACAGATTATACCGCTACCAATGATGGCGAGATCAATTTTGAAGTGGAGGGTGATGATGGCTACCGGTTTCTGATCGATGGGAAAGAAGTGCTCAATGCCTGGCAGCGGAACAGATGGGGTGCCCGTACCGTTAAATTGATCACGGAAAAAAACAAACAGTATACACTTACCCTGGAATATGTCCAGAATGAAGGGAAAGCCTCCATCCAACTTCGTGCTGGTAACTATCAGCAGACAAACCTGACAGCACTGGCCAACCGGTTGAAAGATGTGGATGTCATCCTTTTTATCGGTGGTATCTCCCCACAGCTTGAAGGGGAAGAAATGAAAGTAAATCAACCCGGTTTTAACGGAGGTGATCGTACTTCCATTTTATTGCCATCGATTCAGACCAAGGCTATGAAGGCATTGCAGGCTACCGGAAAACCGGTTGTATTTGTAATGATGACAGGAAGTGCATTAGCCATCCCCCATGAAGCCGCGCAAATACCTGCGATCATCAATGCATGGTATGGTGGTCAATCGGCAGGTACGGCCATCGCAGATGTATTGTTCGGGGATTATAATCCAGCCGGCAGATTACCTGTTACCTTCTACAAAAGCGATGCAGACCTCCCTGACTTTTCCGATTATTCCATGGAAAACAGGACATACCGGTATTTCAAGGGCAAACCCCTGTATCCTTTTGGCTATGGGCTCAGTTATTCAAAATTCAAATACGATCAATTGAAAATCCCCTTACAGATCACAAAAAACAAAGACCTCAAGGTTAAAGTAAGAATTACCAATACCAGCAAAAGGGCCGGGGATGAAGTGGTACAGCTATATCTGACACACCAGAAATCAAATATACCCACGCCCATCAGGGCTTTAAAGGGTTTTCAAAGAATTCATTTGACAGCAGGTCAAAGTAAGATCCTTGAATTCACGTTACGCCCGTCTGATCTTTCCATCATGAATGAATATGGAGAGGCCATTGAACCCAGCGGCAGGGTTTTGATCAGCCTGGGGGGTGGCCAGCCTTTTACCAATATGGTGAAAAGCTCCAATATTTTAATCGGCGGTACAACGATATTGTAATACCAGACTCAGACCGGTTCCGGTTCCCATTATCGAGATATCGGAACCTATTTGAAATACCGGAAGCGATGGTTACCAATCATAGGGTGACATTGTTGATGGATGAAAAGTAAGAATTGAAATGGAGCGCTAAAATGGAATAACGCAGTGTGGGCCTGAAACCTGAGAAAAGAAATTGTATTGATCCCGTTAAATAGGAATTATGAATAAATGGTTTGCCGTATTACTCACCGCATCCCTGCTGGGATGCCGGAGTACACACTCCTACCCTACAACAGGTGAAATAGAAAGACTGGATCCGGCATTGGACAGTATTATTCGGCCTGGTGCCCAGGCAGAAATTATTGCAGATGGATTCGACTGGTCTGAAGGACCGCTGTGGTTGGAAAAAGAACAGAAACTTCTGATCTCCGATGTGCCGCAGAATATCATCTACCAATGGACGGAAGCCAATGGAAAACAATTGTACCTGACACCCTCGGGTTATACGGATACGGTAAAACGAGGTGGCGAAATGGGTTCAAATGGTTTAACCCTTGATGTAAACGGGAACCTGATTCTTACCCAATGCGGAAACCGGCAGATCGCCCGGATGGAAGCACCACTTGACAGACCAAAACCCGTATTCACCCCGCTGGCCACAAATTATCTTGGAAAAAAATTCAATAGCCCCAATGATGTGACAGGTACCCGCAAGGGAAATTTCTTTTTTACAGATCCGCCTTACGGCCTGGAGAAAAAAATGGATGATCCGAAAAAAGAAATGCCCTATCAGGGTGTATTCAGAGTGAAAGCCAATGGCGAAGTAAGTCTCGTAACGGATACGCTCACCCGGCCCAACGGTATTGCATTCATGCCGGGAGAGAAAACATTACTGATCGCCAACTCCGACCCGCTCAAACCCAACTGGTATGCCTATGATGTGGATGATGAGGACAATATCAGTAACGGTCGGATCTTCTATAGCGATGCAGGCTATGATACCAGTTTGAAAGGGCATCCCGACGGAATGAAAATCGACAGAAACGGGAATGTTTTTGCCGCAGGTCCGGGTGGTTTATGGATATTTAATAAAGAGGGAAAGGTTTTGGGTAAACTCAGATTGCAAAATGCTGCTTCCAATTGCTCCTTATCAGGAGACCAAAAAACCATTTATATCACCAATGATATGTATGTGCTGCGGCTTAAAATGCGCTGACAGCTTTTCAACTTATTGATTCAAACGTATCCGGTATGAAAATATATAAAACATCAGCTGGCATCCTGCTTCAAAACGAAAATAAATGGTTCCGGTTACCTGATATGGATTTTGACCAGTTTATCAATGATGACCGACTTTTTGAAAAGACAACCCGGCTTACCCAGACAATGAGTCCCGAAGAAATAGATCTGGCAGCCGAACAGGTCTCCGCTCCCATACAAGGCCAGGAAATATGGGCCTGTGGCGTTACCTATCTGAGGAGTAAGATTGGCAGACAGGAAGAATCAAAAGTTGCAGGGGGCAGTGATTTTTATGCAAAAGTATATGAT
>JAGWTX010000101.1 GCA_028875955.1 Bacteroidota bacterium
CTGATGCCATGTGAAAAGGGATGTGCCAGTATTCTGTCAACTGATTTTCCTTCCGGAATGCGGATCTTGAGTTGTGTTTTTCCGATAATATCTGATCCGGTTGCAACGGGGGCTAAGGTTGCCGAATCGGAAAGCGTTAAGAAATCATGGGTATATAATATCCCTTTCTGTAAATAAATAGTTCCGGTAATGGTCAGACTATCCGTCAAATGCACATTACCGGTTGTCTGAATAAAAGCATTTTTCAATTGATGTTGTCGCAATATTCTTCCCGGAAGATATTGTGTGGCTGTACCCCTGAATGACAAGCTCCCGTTTACCGCATCAATACTGTTTTCTGAAGCAGTGATCCTACCTGTTATCTGCAAATTGCCTTCAATCGACAGGTGGCTTTTTTCGGTAAGAATTAAATCCCTGCATACTACCTGAGATGAAATAACCGGATCATATTTTCTCATCGAATCAATATACACATCATTTGTATCGGCCGGGATCCTTGATTGGCACCAGTTGGTTGGATCTTCCCAGGTCTGACTACTGTCACCTTTCCAATATCCCACCTTGAAAAGGTTTATTTTAACAGGTTCTGAACTGTCACGGCAGGCACCCGAAATAAGGATTCTTCTGAACCAGGTGGATCCCTCAAGTTGCGAGGGTAGCAGGTCTGCTTCGCCATTATGCTTATCCACTTTCTGGAAATGGGTTAGATCCGTTTCCTGGGTAGATTCCCATATATATTGATATATGCCGGATCCGCCGGTGGGTTGGGTGCCGAAAAGTTTTTCCGGCTTTTGATCAGTGCAAAGGTTTTGCGCATTCCGGATATGATTATTTCCGATGGAAGGAAGGATCTCTATCCGGATGGTTTTTCGGGAGGTATAGATACCGTCAGTGATTTCTGTTACCAGTGAGTCATGGCCATAACGACCAGCCAGGGGTTGATAAAACCAACCCGATGGCAATATTTTCTTTCCATTGGAGTAAAGTGAAACGGAATCATCCGAAAGTATTCCCAACGCTGGTTTGTTTACTATTCTCCAGCTGACCAGTTCACCGGCTTCCTCATCGGTCACTGTAAAAAGATCGGTGATCAGATAGGGTGGTTGGTTTTCACACAATTGGATTGAATCGGGTTTGTCGTTACCAAAAACTGGGGCAATACCATCAATGAGTATGACCGGTAGTGAACTGCCAGGACTAAAACTGAGATTGGCCGGATTTCCCGCGGCATCGGTTAACTGATTTTTTTCGGCAATTATGTTTGGGAATATTTTGATGCCTTTCTTATCGAGGTCGCCATTGATAATTGTATAACAGAACTTGAGCTGTCGGGTACCGGCACCGGAATGATAGCTAAGGTATCGGGTATTACTCCCAATGGTCATTTTAATTCGGGGACTGTTTTCACTTGCGGCAAGCATTATATTTTCGGAAAAATGTAGCAGCATGACTAAGGAATCTCCTGATCTGTATTGCCCGGCATCAGGCGGACGGATGTCCGTAATTTCAGGAAACACCGCATCTACTTTTATCGATGTACTCCATTCGCCTGAGCTGATCAGGAAGGGCGCAAAATATCCTTTGTTGTCTTTGATACCACCAGAGTTCAAGATCAGAAACGGACTGATGGTGATTCCCGAACTATCCTCATCGTCCTTTTGAATCTGATAGCTGAAATATAAAACCGGGCTACCCGAACCCTGGGTGTAAGTGGCATATCGTGTGTTTTTCCCAATCCGGATTTTGATGGAAGGAAGGTTGGTGGTTCCTGAAATAAAAGCAGCTTCATTATATCTGACAGCAAAAGAAAGTACATCCCCATATCGATATATTCCTGCTGCAGGTATCAGGGTTTCCAACAATTGAATGGTACTGGGATTTATCTGTATGCCTGAAGTGCTCCCGATATTATGTAAGCCCGGTTGTATGGGGTTACCCAGGGAATCCACAATACAAAACAGCGTATCAATCAACGGGGATATGATTTTACATCCCAGTGTATCCGTATCATTGGGTTGGATCCGATAGCGAAATTCCAATATATCTGTTCCGGTTCCCGAGGAATAGCTTGCGTATTGTAGGTTATTCCCTATGCGAATGGCCAAAACCGGTTTTTCAACTGAGGGTCTTAGAAATACTTTTTTTGAAAACTGTATTTGAAACCCGATGGAATCCCCGGTAAAATATTTTCCTGTTTTGGAAACTTTCAGGTTTTGAATCACGGGTTCCACTGCATCAATTTTTATGGAAGCGGCAGACGG
Organism: Bacteroidota bacterium; assembly: GCA_028875955.1. Lineage (GTDB taxonomy): Bacteria > Bacteroidota > Bacteroidia > Chitinophagales > Chitinophagaceae > Sediminibacterium. Next base: position 2,262 of record JAGWTX010000101.1, read on the forward strand.
CAGATTGATGAAATTCAGTTTTGCAGGATTCCCGGAAAAATCCTGTACGGAAGGTTTGGTGGTAACCAGCCCTTTACCGGTATTGATTCCGTCAAGGTCCTTATCACCACTCTGGATGATGTATCTGAGTAAGAGGCTATCTGTTCCGTTTCCACTGAAATATTGCGCGGATCTGGATCTGGTTCCCATTGTGAAAGTCATTTGGGGAGGGTCATTGGGATCTATCAAAACAGGCTCTGAGAATCGAATCATCCATGCTAAGCTATCACCGCTTTTATACCAACCTGGTTTGGGATGTTGCAGATGGGTTATCACAGGAATATGTGCATCGATCGAGCATGAATCGGATACAATCTGAAACACATTCTTTGACAGATTACCTGCCGAATCGGTTAACTGTATGGAAACAGGAATACTATCCCGGGTTTTGAAATCCCTTCCTCCTTCGCGGATGATACATTTTGCCTGGTACAAACTATCAGACAAGCGCTGAAAGGAGAAAACAGGCAAACTGTCAATCCAACCTTCTAATCCAGCAATGGGTTCAGGTTCTGGTTTGATCTGAATAAAAAGGGAAAGCGTATCACCGATTTTTGCAGCAGTAGCCGGGAGTATGATTTTTTGAACCAATACCGGTGTCTTGTCTACCTGGCTGGTATCCGCTGAATAAAAGGGGAGGTTGCTGATGGGTGCCGATAAGCCACTATCCCTTACCAATGCAAGGCTAAGCCTGCCATCCCCGGAACCTGTATTTATTGTGATACGATAGGTGCTATCCATTGGTTGGATACCGGTAATTTGTGCATGATGGATATTGTTTTGAAATATTGAAAAATTCGAAGGGGAGAAGCCACTTACCTGACCAGCTAATTTCAAGGTAAAATAGGCAACCGAATCCCTTGTTAATTTGGGAAGGTTTGCGGATAAAGAAAGCACAGCCCCCGGGATTTGGAAGGATACCGTATCCCCGTATGCCGTTCCTCCCTCATTGGTAACATATGCAGTTGCATACAGAATACTGGCAGAGGGCAGTCCGGTAACCGTTGTAACAAAGGAATCAGCATTGATGGGGATAGGGATCCGGTTTATCAGATGCCCTCTGTCAACAGACCAGAGAATCCCTTTGTCCAGTAGGTTACCGCCACCTGTTGCTGTTATCCTTCCACCCAGATTTGCCGCATGGATAAAAATATCACCGACAATGGTTTTTACAACAGGCAGGCTTACGGGTGTTTGGAAAGAAAGTAGGTTACTGGTAGCTGATCCGGATGGATTGGAGGCAATAAAGCGAGCAAAATAATGGGTGTTCGGATTGAGTGACGTAAGCTGTGCTTCAATTACGCTATTTACAGCACCGGGTTCCAGGGTATCTGGTTTCGTAAGTGCTTGTACAGGTTGACTAAATAGTGAATCCCTTGCAAATTCTGCCAGGATATGTGTAAGGGCAAGCGGATCATTAATCCGGCAGGTTATGGTGGCAGTGGTTGCATTCAGACTGGCAACATTTTCCTGATTGATGACGGGTGCTGGTATGGTAAGTGAGGCTGCAAACTGAAAATCGTCAATACCCAGGGCATCGTCGTTACCGGTCTCGTCAGCGTCATTCCATCTGAGCAGCAGTTGTTCGCCAGGCTTCCATAGGAGGTTTTCCAACTGAATGGAAACCGTCTGCTGGTTTTCAGGCAGATTTCCATTTAAGGCTCCGGCACCGGTGGTGGTAACAGGGGAATAAAAATTGCCGGTTGAATCGGTTATCAGGTCTGGCTCATCGATGGAGGAAATATTCCCGGTTTTATAGAAAAAAGTCCAGGTATTGCGATTACCGGATCCCCCCTTTCGCCATTGTTCTGCGGTAAACCGGATATTGATTTTGTTTAGTAATTGACCTGTCTGGTTTGTCAGCAAAACCCCAAAAGCATAGATACCGGTACTGGTTGAAAGTGAGCCCAGGGCCCTGTCGGATGCTCCTGAGCTACCCAGGCTATAGATGGCATTACCTGTTGAGGAACCCGTTCCGGGGGAAAAATTTAATTTCGGGCCGGTTATTTGTAAAATTTGCCAGCCATGTAAGGGATTGGCATTGATCGGAGCCTTGTCAAGCCAATAAGGCCCTTTTCCGGTAAATGAGAATGTACCTGATGCGGGTAAGGAATCAAAGTTCTGCCGGTAGATGGAACCCGGGGTGGTATAGGGATGGGGAATTCCGTTTGTTTGACCGGAAATCCGGGAAAAACATCCCAGTATTACGAAAACCACGGCTAACAACCTGAAAATGTTCATGGGACTGCCATATTTTGTCAGAATAAGGTCAGTTCTCCGGATTACAGGCTCAAAATAGTCAGTAAATCCCTACAAAAAACAGGTATTCAAAAAATGGGTTTTAATAACAAGATGGTCAGGTATTTTACTCATATGACCTTACAATAAAAAACCCGGGATATCCAATAAATACCTTTTTTCAGAAGGTGTTTTCCACACAGAAAATGCCAATTTTTGCCTTATTTCATCGCTAGGAAGGCTGATTTGTGCATTCAGAAGGAAAACTTTGGAAAACATTTTGGTTTTTCAGATCCAGCCATTACCTTTGCCGTCCGAAATTTTAAACGGTTTAGAATGCCTACAATACAGCAATTAGTTAGAAAAGGTCGCGAAATTATCAGAGCTAAGAGTAAGTCAAGAGCTTTGGATTCCTGTCCACAGCGCCGTGGTGTTTGTACCAGGGTGTATACCACTACGCCTAAGAAGCCAAACTCTGCGCTTCGTAAAGTAGCGAAAGTGCGTTTGACCAATAAAATCGAGGTGATTGCCTATATTCCGGGTGAAGGTCACAACTTGCAGGAACACTCGATCGTATTGATCAGAGGTGGTCGTGTGAAGGACTTGCCAGGTGTTCGTTACCACATTGTAAGGGGTAGTCTGGATACTGCAGGCGTGAAAGACCGTAAGCAAAGCCGTTCTAAATACGGAACCAAGAAGGAAAAAGCCAAGAAATAATCAGCCATTCACTAATACCTAATTCGCAAATAACATGCGTAAAGCACAAGCCAAAAAATTACCTCTCGCTCCTGATGGACGTTTTAATGATAAACTGGTTACCCGTTTTATCAATAATCTGATGTGGCAGGGAAAGAAAAGTACTGCTATCAATATATTTTATGATGCAGTGGACAAAGTTTCCAAAACAACCGGAGAAGATGGGTATGAGATCTGGAAGAAGGCTATTGCCAATGTAACACCCGCCGTTGAAGTGCGTAGCCGCAGGATCGGGGGAGCCACTTTTCAGATTCCTGCAGAAGTTCGTGCCGACAGGAAGATATCATTGAGCATGAAATGGCTGATCCGTTACAGCCGTGAGCGTAATGGTCGTACCATGGCTGATAAGCTGGCTAATGAAATCATGGCAGCCGCCAAAGGCGAGGGCGCCGCATTCAAAAAGAAAGAAGATACCCACCGTATGGCTGAGGCTAATAAAGCCTTTTCTCACTTCAAAGTTTAATTTTTCACTTCATTTATACGTCTAAGGGCTCTGATTTCAGAGCCCTTTTTTTGTGCCTGCCGGCTAGCTTCTTGTGAATCTACTACAAAGTGATTTTCTAACATATACAAAGTTGTAGTGCAATTTCTGGTAGTGTATAATTGTTTTTCAATTATATATTAAATTATTACAACTTATAAATAATTGATAATAAATAATTTAATTTTTTGTCACAACTTTTTTTAAAAAAAGTCGTTATATATATACTACATGTCGTGTATTCGCACTACATTTGTAGTGTAATCACTACTAAGAGTCTGAGATTATTCTAAAGAGTGGCTACACATAATCCTAATATCCTTGTAAAAGCCAGTCTTTACAATCCAATTATCATGATGCTTTGTAGTGAAAAGAATCGAAACATCCCATCCGCCGCATCAGCAGTCAACTGCTTCCGGATTCAGGAGCTTTCTTTTAGCAAAGAATCATTCATCCTCTGTTTAGCCCGTTTACATCAGTTTTTCGGGAAAGTTGGTAAAGCCCTCTCCGGAACCATTGAACGTAAATCGAAGAATTTACCCATTCAAAAGACAAGCTTTCAACCAGAGATGAAAAATATACTTTCTTTTTTTACCCTGCTCTTTTTTGTCATCCTGTTGAACGGATGCAGCAAGTCTGCGGATGTGGTAGAAACACCCGAAGCCAAGATTGCCCGGTTATTGACCGGTGAAGGAAACCGGTTCTGGCATTTGAACAAAGTGTATGTCAATACAGTTCCACAGACATTGACCGATGCTCAGATGAAGTATACCAAGACTTACACAGCTGATCCTTCCAATGCAGATCCCAACAACCCCAAGAAAGGAACATTTGTGAATTCAGATGGATATGCGGGAAAATGGACATTACTCAATGCGACACAGTTGTATGAAACGTATACCAATAACCCATCAGGACCTGTTGCGGTTACCTATATCATAAATGAAATCACTGCCAATACACTTGACATCGAGTATACGGCTAACATGAAAACAGTTCGTGAAGTTTATTATGGCTATTAATAAAGGCAAATATCTACTGGTTATCCTGATGCTTGCCTTTACAACAGGTATAGCACAGATGTCAGTGCCTTTTAGCATGTCTCCGATTGCCACTTCCACTGCTGCACTTACTTCAAATGGTGGAAGCCCGATTGTGATGACAGGAACTGGAAAATGTCTGGTGGTTTCTTCTGGTTTGGGTACTATGAGGACTAGTACGAATGGAAACGGGGTATTTGGAGCCGGTTGTATAGAAAAAGCGCCTGAGGCGACGATTTTGGTTTCCCTGACCTCGTTAAATGTATATCCCAACCCAACACATGGCTTAAGTATTTTGAAGTGTGAGGGTAAGTTTGATGCCAATTTATCGGGTCGGGTTACGATTATGGGTTTTGATGGAAGAACGATGTTGAGTCAGGTGGTTCCTATGAAGGAGGTTCAGGCGGGTTATCAGATCAATGCGGCATCTTATGCTGCAGGAACTTATGTGATCAGTCTGGACTTTATGAATCAGCATTACACTGTGAAATTGATAAAATTATAATAACGGAGCTGGGAAGCACTAACTTAATTAATGGTATCTTTGTAGTAGTGTAACTACATTGAATCTCAGATAATTGCTAAAGTTTGACCAGTAAGATTATAGCAACTTAGTGACAGATTATAGTTCAGATATCCTATGAAAAACTATTTTTTGTCGTTTCGGAAGAAATACCGGTTTTGAAAGACATATCCTATGAAAAACTATTTTACCAATTAACCGTAAATAGGAAATAAAACGTTCATTATTATCGTTTTATGTAATATTTCGGTTTTTAAACAAAACACCTAATGAAACAAGCTGTGAACAGGCAATTGCTATTGGTTTTGGGTTTGTTATTCGTGGGTACTTTAA
>JAGWTX010000102.1 GCA_028875955.1 Bacteroidota bacterium
CGCAGTACCCGGATTGCCCGCTGCATTGCTCCAGGTGCCGGTTCCTGATACGGCTGTATTTCCTGCCAACTGCGTTGAACTGCTTGCACACAATACCTGGTCTGCTCCCGCATTTGCAATTGTTACCGCCTGCAGTACCGTGATCGTTACGATATTGGAATAGGCTCCATTGCAGGCCCCGCTTTGCACCAAAACCCGGTATTGGGTAGTTTGCGAAAGGTTATGGTATGATAAAGTATCTGTATTGTTGGAAAGGATATTCCAGGTATTACCATTATCTGTCGAAAATTCCCAATGAGTAATACTGCCTGTATAACCCGCTAAGGAAAGTATTGCATCATTTGATCCCGTACAGACTGTGGCACTTGCGGATAGGGTACCCGGTATGGTTTGTGGTGATACCGTGATCGTTACCGGATTGGTATACACTGCCGCACAAGTGCCATTCTCGATGATGGCACGATAAGCAGTAGTAGAACCGAGATTTGAAAAAACAAGTGTATTCGTTGTATTGTTAATGCTAACAGGCCAGGTAGCGCCTCCATCAGTGGAAGACTGCCATCCAATGATGCTTCCTTTATAACCTGATATGGTAAGGGTTCCACTATTACTCGCGGCACAAACCGTGGTATCTGCTGAAAGGATACCAGGTAAAGAATTGGCATTTACCGTAATGGTTACAGGGTTGCTGTTTGCGCTACTGCAGGCACCGCTTTGAATGACTGCCCTGTATAAGGTAGTGGCAGCAAGATTGGCATAGGTAAATGAAACCGTGGTATCTGTTATCTGGTTTGGCCAGGTGCTGCCCCCATCAGTGGAAGACTCCCAACGTAAAATGGATCCTGTATTCCCTGAAAGAAGCAAATTGCCTGTATTTGAACCGGCACAAACGGTTGCATCTGCACTCAGGGTACCTGCAACGGACTGGGGTGCATTGACCAGTTTTACTGTATCAACGGATACCGCACAGGTTCCGTTTGTAATTGACCAGCTTAACAGATAGGTACCGGGAACTAAACCATTGATCGTGGTGGAGGGAGATCCAGCCGATCCAAAACTAACCGGTCCCGGTCCGGAAAGCAGGGTCCAGTTGCCGGTACCCAGTAATGGACTATTGGCCGTGAGTAAAGCGGAACTGACATTACACAAAGACTGATCCGTACCAGCATTAGCCGTAGTAGGCTGTCCGGTTATCTGTACATCAGCAGAGTCAGTTCGGCTACATCCTGCCGCTGTAAGGGTTGTGATATAATATCTGACAGTTGCATTGGTATTGACAGAACTGGTCAGGGTATCGGTTATCTGATTATTGGATCCGGCTGTATTCTGCGAAGAATTTCCAATAGCCGTTCCGATTTTAACAGCTGAAGTCCAGGTATAGGTTGATCCGGGTACAGAACTGCTGAACTGGATATTTGTATTACTGCCTGTACAGATAGGGGTAGCCGTATTGGAAATAGTGATGGCCGGTTTGGGATTGGCTGTAACGGTATAGGTAAACGGCGTACCTGTACAGGTTTTATTGGAAGGTGTAAAGGCAAAAGGGGTGATGGTGTAGGTTACCACCGCCTGTGCATTGTTTGACAGGTTTACCAGAGAATCAATGATAGCGCCTGTTCCGCTGGATGTATTACCGGTAACCGATCCTGTATTGACGGTTGATACCCATGAAAAACTGCTTCCGGGAATGGTTGAGGAAGGTGTAAAAGACAATACCTGATTGGAACAGATGGTTTGTGCAGCATTGGTCCCTACATTGTCCGGATAGATCCGGAGAATCATGGAATCCATACTGGTGGCAGTTCCACAATTTCCGGTAGAATTCAGTGTTGATGAACCGGATAAATAGATCGTTATGGAACTTTTGGTCTTATCTGCCGCACTGGGTGTATAGGTGGTGGTTAAAGATGAAGGGTTGGAGAATGTACCGGAACCCGTGGTTGTCCAATTGAAGACATTGGTAACCGGTGACACTTTACCGGAAAGGTTCAGGGGTGCCGAATTAAAACAGATGGTTGTATCATGCGACCCCTGGATGGTATCGGCTGCCACGGTGTTTTTATAAATGTACTGGCTGTCAATACAGGTCACCCCGTTTGTGGTAAACTGAACGATGGCGAGAAAAGTAGAACCGGTTAATAACTGCAGATTGGGATATTGAGAGGCAGCATTGGAAGAACCCTGATATGAATAGGTGCCCCCTGAAAAAGACCATGCATAACTATTGCCCGCATTGCTGTTGCTGTAGGTTACCCCGTAATAAATATCCGTAGCGCTAAAATGGGTAATCCCGTTATTGCACTCAATCACATCCGGATGTAATGTTACACCGGCTACCGTAATCTGTTTGTTTGCTACTGCAGAACAGGTGCCATTGTCCACTGTATAGGAAATGGTGACAGTACCGCCGCTGATCAGTGATACCAGACCAGTGGCACTAACTGTTGCAATACTGTTGTTACTGCTGCTCCAGACACCGCCCGGCGTTGCATCGCTCAATTGCAATTGCGTTCCTGAACAGGCACCATTGCTTCCGGTAATGGCTGCGACAGTGGGCGTTGTGTTAACCGCAACAGTTGTCGTGGCTGTATCTGAACAGGATTTTGTATCAGTCAGAATCAACGAGTAAGTGCCTGCATCCGTTGCAGAAATATTGGGTATAGATATTCCTGTTGCGTTCGAAACAAAACCATTCGGACCTGTCCAGCTATAGGTGAAAGGCGATGTGCCGCTGTTCACAACCGAACTAATGCTGAATGTATTTCCGGAACAGATCGAATTGACACTACTGATCGTTAGAGACGGTTTGGCATTGACATGCAGGGAAATAGAATTGGATGCGGTAACGCAGGTGGCACTGGTCAGACTGGATATATCCGGCCCTACCAGCACCCGGTACATGCCACTGTCTGCAACGGCTGCACTGCTGATGGTATAAGCGGTAGCCGATGTACCCGGTGTGCCGATATCCGTCCAGCTGGTACCGTTATCAATGCTTTTCTGCCATTGATACGCGGGATTGCTATAGGGACTATTCACAATGGAACTGCTGATACCAACAGATGATCCGGAACAAATCGTGGAAGAACCATTGAGTACTGCCGTTGCAGTAGGGGTACATGCGGAAAAAACAATATCATCAATGGCCAGGTCGTTACCACATTGGGGCTTGCCGCCATAATAATCCACCATTTCCAGGATGAGTGAAGTGGTGCCGGATGGGAGGCTGAACTGAAAACCATATTGGTTCCAATTGGGCGATGAAGTTGTAGACTTGGTTAGCGGTAAAGTATCCGTAGTATAAGACTGCAGGACATTGCCGGAAATATCCTTGATCTTGAAAGTGACTTTTGGCCATACATAACTAGATCCGCATATCGGCATCGTTTTTGTGATCGTATTCACATTAACCAGCCAGGCAGAGAAACTGTAAACGGAACCCGGACAAAGATTGTCAACCTGTTGATAGAAGAACTGGGAAGCGCCGGTACCTGCATTGACCAGAAACATATTGCCATTGGTATTACCCGTATGATCACCACCGGTTGCCCAGTCTGCTTTCTGTGCATTCTGAATTAGCGGTGTTACTATATATTCCCCGTCAGCTAATGCCTTTTTACTTTGGAAAGTGTAATTGGTCACAAAACCTGACGGAACCACCGATTTGGTTGTGGAAGTTTTACTCGAATCAAAAGTCTGTTGGAAAACCGGGGCAAGTGCACTACTTGAACAAACACCCTGGCCAATTATGGAGACGCAGGGGAGCACACACATAAGCAGTGTTAACAGATATGGATACCTGTTCGTTTTCATGGATATTGGACAACCTTCCCCGAAACCGCCATTTAGCAACGGTTTCAGCGATATTGGATACTTAAAAATACATGTTAATTACGCGTGGATAACCACCTTATGCAAAACTCAGTGTATTCACCGGGCAAGTCTGTGTTTTCACACGTAATTTCATGTCCATAATTATCGTTTTCTTTGTAGTAGTTAATTCAGCAGGCATGTGGTATAAAGTAGGTGCATTCATCATCAGGAAAAGATTGATCTTATTGTTCGGACTGTTCATAGCCACCCTTTTCATGGGTTGGGAAGCTTCCAAAGTTCAATTGAGCTATGATTTTACAAGGGCGTTACCCACGGATAACCCGAAATATCTGGAATACCAGGATTTCCTGAAAAAATTCGGTGGTGATGGGAATACCATGGTCATGGGTATTCAATCCGACAACTTTTATACAACGGCATTTTTTAATGAGCTGGCCAAACTTCCGGTTGCCCTGAAAAAGATCCCGGGTGTCACGGATGTGCTAAGCATCCCTGAAGTAGTTGCCCTGCAAAAGGATACGACAAACAAACGTTTCTTACCTGTCACGATCTTCCATCCGCCTTACCAAAATCAGGCTGCGCTGGATAGCCAGCGAAGGGTTTTTGAAAATCTCCCATTTTATCGAAACCTGCTCTATAATCCGGACACGCACAGTTATCTGCTTGCCATCAGTGTGAATAAGGACACGATCAACAGCAAAAGCAGAACCAGGCTCATCACGGATATCCAGCAGCAGATCCGGGCTTTCGAGAAAAATGCGAAGACGCAGGTTTACAGCAGCGGTTTGCCCTTTATCCGGACTACCATCGGTAACCGCATAAAAAAGGAGATGAGTTTATTTCTCCTGGGGTCTCTTGTATTACTGGTGATCACACTCCTGCTTTTCTTCCGCTCAGTGAGCGCCACGCTGATGAGTTTGTTAGTAGTAAGTATGGGTGTGGTCTGGAGCCTGGGCACCCTTGTATTGCTGGGCTATAAAATCACCCTTCTCACGGCATTGATTCCTCCGCTGGTGGTTGTGATCGGAATACCCAATTGCATTTATTTCCTGAATAAATACCATACGGCATTCCGGGAAACGAATGACCAGGAAAAAGCCCTGATCACCATGGTTGGACGCATGGGTATTGTAACCCTGTTTTGCAATATCGCAGCCGCCATTGGATTCGCTGTTTTTGCGCTTACCCATAGTGATCTGCTGAAGGAATTCGGAGAAGTGGCCGGTATCAATATCATGGTATTGTTTCTGATATCCCTGCTATTCATACCCCCCGTTCTCAGTTATCTTCCGCCACCCAAATCAAAACATACCCGCTATCTGGATAATGCATTCCTGGAAAAACTATTGCTGCGGGTGGAAAGATGGGCATTCCATCATGCACGGTGGGTATATGGCGTCACATTGCTGATCCTTGTCTTCTCCATCATCGGTATTTTCCGGATAAAAAGCGAAGGATTTATTGTGGATGATCTGCCCAAAAACGACAAAGTCTATACGGATCTGAAATGGTTTGAACAGAATTTCGGAGGAGTAATGCCCCTGGAGATCATCGTGGATACCAAACGGAAAAAAGGGATTTTCCGCATCAAACCCATTGAAAAAATCGATGAATTTTCCGCCTATATTGCCAACAATCCGGCCACTGCAAAACCGCTTTCTTTTGTAGAAGGGTTGAAATTTGCCAAACAGGCGTTCTATGATGGCGACAGCCTGAGTTATACCGTTCCTTACGAATCCGATTTGCTGTTCATGGCTCCCTATCTGGAAAGCAAAGGAGATACCAATACACAAAAAAAGGGATTGGCCAAACTGATCAACAGCTTTATGGACAGTACCCAGGAAATAGCCAGGATCAGTGTCAACATGAAGGATGTGGGCAGTTCCAAACTGCCGGTACTGCTTTCAGATTTTGATCACAAAGCACACGAGATTTTTGACACAGCCAATTATAAGGTTACGTTTACAGGAAGTAGCATCAGTTTTCTGGAAGGCTCCAGTTTTATCATCAGGGGTTTGAAGGAAAGTATCCTCTGGGCCTTTTTACTGATCACACTTTGCATGCTCTATTTATTCCGCTCATTCCGGATCTTGCTTTGCTCGCTGATACCCAATGTAATCCCGCTTTTGGTTACGGCCGGTGTGATGGGCTGGGCTGGGATTGCACTGAAGCCTTCAACCGTGCTGGTTTTCAGCGTTGCGCTGGGGATCGCTATCGATGTAACCATTCGCTTCCTGATCAATTATAAACAGGAATTACCCCACTATAATTTTCAGGTGCCCAATACGCTTGTTCAAACCATCCGACATACCGGTATCAGTATTATCTATACATCCCTGGTATTGATTGCAGGTTTTGTCATTTTCTGTATCAGTGATTTCGGGGGTACCAAGGCACTGGGCTGGTTAACCTCTTTGACACTGGTCGTAGGCACGCTTACCAATCTGATTCTTTTACCGGTGCTGATCCTGTCCACTGCCAGGAAACCAACTGCATCAAAACCAGCCGATCAGGCTTAAGACAGTCGAAATAATACCCTTTGCCTATTTCCGGGTCTATCGTTTGACTTTGATGAAATAAATAACGGCATTATGCGAAAGGTCGCTGGATACATTGATCTCTGTCCGTTTATTTTCACCGTCGGTGATAATCATCAGTGCCGAATTGGGGGGTGTTAAACCCAGATTCTCTGCAAAAAATATCATTTCATTTTTGGCAGGGTCTGAATCCAGTTTCACATAGAAACTTATGGGTTTATTGGTCAGCAACTGTTGTTGATAGATCACCAGCTTTTTGTTATAGATCACCGATACCGAGTCATAGTCAAACACGCCATTGTCATACAATTCCACTTTTACCGAATCAGAAACCGAATAGACATCAATGGATTTTTTGGGTGTACGGCTGGTCATCTGATCAATGATCGATGGCTGTTTTAAACGGGGAGTCATATCCAGCAAGGCAGCAATCCGCATTCTACCCTGCATGGTATCCAGCCGCATTTTCTCGATTTTTGAAAGCCTTACCGTTTGTTGAGAAACCCTGGATGACCTATCCGCTTCCTTTTGTCTGATAACTGAATTCTGCAAATCTGTTTTATTTTTTTTACCGGTTGGGGAGGGATGTCCGTTGCCCATGTTTTTCCCTGCTGCCGAAGAGGCCGGCTGGATTCGATCAGCTGTATTTTTTTCGGGTCGTGCTGATTTTGCATTTACTGCAATTTTAGCTGGCTCAGCATTCCCCATTTCTTTATTGACAGGTAATTGTTTGCCAGCACTGTCCCTCCTGATCCGATAGGCAGAGACAAAGGGTGCGCCTGCAAGATCGAGTTCTTCACCGGACGGCTGCCAGCTGGGGTGTTTTTCTTCTGTCAGTATCAGGTCTGATCTCCGGTTTGCTAACTGGCTTTGCTGGTTATAAGTGCTGTCTTCCTTACAGGATTTTATAAAATGCTGTTTACCAAAAAAATCCAGGTTGATCCTCTCTTCAGCGATCCCTTTTCTGCGTAAGTAATTCCTGACAGATTCGGATCTTTTCCTGGCCAGTTTCAGATTGGACTCCTTTGAACCAAAACAGTCTGTAAACGATGCTACCAGTACATTGAGTGAGGGATTATTATTCAACTGCTTCACCAATTCCTGTAAAACCGGATCATCCACTTTCCTCACCTGCGAGCTGGCAAAACGGTAATGGATATGCAACCTGTTTACCGTAGCCGTATTGACAGAATCCAATTCGTGTTTTTCCTGTAATTGCCTGATCAGTGATGAATCAGTGGGTTGTTGCGTT
>JAGWTX010000103.1 GCA_028875955.1 Bacteroidota bacterium
GCTCGATTTGTTCCTGGTTACCCGACTGGTATTGCTGAAACCAGCCAGCCAGGGTATCCACCCATAAGGGATGCGTATTCAAACAGGGGATCATCTCATAGGATTCTCCACCGGCTTTCATAAAACTTTCCCGGCCCCGCTCATCAATTTCCTCCAGGGTTTCCAGACAATCGCTGACAAATGCGGGGCAGATAACCAATAATTTTTTGATGCCTTCCCCCGGCATTTCTTCCAGACGGATATCGGTAAAGGGTTGCAGCCATCCTTTGCCAAGTCTTGACTGGAACGAGATACTGTATTTTTCTTTTGGAATACCCAATGCTTCTGTAACCAGCCTTGTTGTGGTAAAAACCTGGTGGCGGTAACAGGTGGCATGTGCGGGTGAGGGTGTATGGCAGCAATCTGACACTTTCAGGCAATGGCAACCGGTGGTATCACTTTTGCGGATATGTCTTTCCGGAATGCCATGATAGCTGAACAGGATATGGTCATATTCTTTCTCCAGCCAGGGTTGCATATTGGCAGCCAGTGAACGGATATAATCCGGTGCCTGGTAAAAGGGTTTCACGGTTGATAAGGCAAAGGGATATTTTCCCGACAGATATTGTTCTTTCGCATAATCCAATGCGGTTTCATAACTGCTCATCGCAAAATGAGGATAGAGGGGAACCAGGATGACTTCTTCCAGACCGGGATGTTCCTGTATCAATTTGTCATAAGCCTGTTTCGGGGAAGGATACCCATACCGCATGGCAATGGCTACGGGTTCTGTGCATTTTGCCTGTAAGGCAGCCTGTAATTGTTTGGTTAAGACAATCAGCGGCGACCCCTCTTTTGTCCAGATGGTTTTATAGGCTTCAGCAGACTTGGGGGCACGAAAGGGTACAATGATGCCCCTCACCAACAGTGCCCGCACCAGAAAAGGGATATCGATCACTTTTCCATCCATTAAAAATTCATTCAGGTATTTTCTGACATCTTTCACCGAAGTGGAATCGGGAGATCCCAGATTCATGAGCAGGATGGCTTTTTTGGGGGCTTCAGACATAATATTATTGTATTTGCAAATGTAAACTAACAAATAGTATACACGAATGTTTTTGGATTGTTTGATAGGAATTCAATGCAGATACTAACAACTGTTATCGGATTTCGGAGGATTGTCATGACAAAACATGACAAACAAATGACAAACGAATGACGAAGCTCATGTTTTTTCAAAATGCGGGTAAGATACCTTTGCCATGTAATCGGGACCCACCCTAAAGGAGAAGCCAAATGGAGATGAATCAGTTTATTGTAGCAGGCATCAACTATAAAAAAACAGACGCGGCAATACGCGGTGAGTTTGCTATTGGTCCTGATCAGTATGCTTCCCTTCTTCAGAAAGCCGGTGAAATGGGTTTGGAAGAAGTTTTTGTTCTCAGCACCTGCAACCGGACAGAGATTTACGGAATGGCCGAAGATGTAAAGACATTGGTAACCCTTCTTTGCAGTGAAACTTCCGGTGATTCCGATACTTTTCTCCAGTTATGTTATATCAAACAGGGACAAGAAGCCATCGAACATATTTTCCAGGTAGGCGCCGGTCTGGATTCACAGATCCTGGGGGATTATGAAATAGTGGGACAAATGAAACTGGCGGTAAAATTTGCCAGGGAAAGGGGTTTTGTGGGTGCCCGGCTGGAAAGGTTGTTCAATACGGTTTTGCAGTCATCCAAAGCCATCAAGAATGAGACCGTTTTAAGCGGCGGTACCATTTCGGTTTCCTTTGCAGCCATCCAGTTCCTGAAAGAACAATTGCCACAGACAAACGATAAAAAAATCGTGCTGGTTGGCACAGGAAAAATCGGTCGTAATACCTGCAAGAACCTTATCGATTATCTCGATACAAAAAACATCACGCTCATCAACCGTACCGATGACAAAGCCATACAGCTGGCAACCGAATTGGGTATCCCGTTTGCCCCCTATACCCAACTGGAAGCGGAAGTAGCTGCAGCCGATATTGTGATTGTGGCAACGAATGCGGATAAAGTGGTCATCTCCAGAAAAAGTCTTGAAAACAGCAATCCCAAAATACTCATCGATCTTTCCATCCCCAATAATATTGAACCCAGTGCGGGCAATCTGCCACAGATTACACTGGCCAATGTGGATGATTTGTCCAGGATCAATGACAAGACCCTTCAAATGCGTCAGGCAGAAGTGCCAAAAGCCCTGCAGATTATCGCAACGCACATTGCAGAATTCAATGAGTGGCTGATGTTGCGTAGTCATGTACCCGTTTTAAAAGCTGTTAAGCAGAAACTACATGACATGCATTCCTGTGGGTTATTTCTGGCCACCAACCACACACCCATCATTGATCATTCAGCTATCCAGAAAGTTGTGAATACGGTAGCTGTGAAAATGCGTAGCCAACATCAGCCCGGATGTTACTATATTGAGGCTATCAATGATTTTATGACGCTCAACTAAGCCATGAAAAATGTAATCAGGATCGGCACCCGCGACAGTCAGCTGGCTGTTTGGCAGGCGACATTGGTACAAACCCAATTACGCAGCAAGGGTATAGAATCAACACTTGTGTTTATCAAAAGTGACGGGGATATCGATCTGGTTACACCTTTATATGAATTGGGGGTTCAGGGCATTTTTACCAAAACCCTTGACGCCGCCCTGCTTAATAACCGGATTGATCTTGCCGTTCATTCGATGAAGGATGTACCTACGCAGATGGCCAGGGGTTTGGAGCAGGCTGCCGTTCTACCCAGGGCATCCTATAAGGATATTTTGGTGTACCAGGGTGATAAGGAATCCCTGTTTCCGGCATTGGGCTGGGTAAATGATCAATGGTTACCCAACTCAGAACTTACCCCTTCCCATCTAACCATCGCCACCAGCAGCGTTCGGCGAAAAGCACAATGGTTGAACAGGTACCCGGCGCATACGCTGGACAACCTCAGGGGTAATGTAAACACACGCATGCGCAAATTGTCTGAAAGCCACTGGCAGGGGGCGATTTTTGCTGCGGCCGGTCTGGAAAGGATCGGATTAAGACCCGATAATACGCTGGAACTGGATTGGATGCTTCCCGCGCCATCGCAGGGGGCCATCTTGATCGCCTGCAGAGAAAATGATCCTACATCCAGGGAAGCGGCTGCCTTGCTAAATGATCCGCATACAGCGCTTTGCACCCGTATTGAAAAGGATTTTCTAAGGGTATTGATGGGTGGTTGCACCACACCTATCAGCGCATTGGCCGTGATTGACAATAACAACGTACTATTCAGGGGAAACATTTTGTCGCT
Organism: Bacteroidota bacterium; assembly: GCA_028875955.1. Taxonomy (GTDB): domain Bacteria; phylum Bacteroidota; class Bacteroidia; order Chitinophagales; family Chitinophagaceae; genus Sediminibacterium. Next base: position 3,315 of record JAGWTX010000103.1, read on the forward strand.
GGACGGGAAGGAGAAAGCGGAGATCGACTGTTTTAGCCCGATAGATCAGACCGAGCAACTGGGTAAGACCTGTGCGGAAAAATTATTACAAAAGGGAGGAGATAAAATCATTGCCAGCATACGGAATGCCTGATACGACCATCCATATATTGAGTACAAGACCCGTGAGTGAAGAAATGAGGGAGAAAGCATCTGCAGAAAATATTTTGCTGGATACCATTTCATTTATCGAAACAACGCCGGTAACCGATATTGCCGTGCAACAGGAAATTGAACTCGCTTCCGTACAACAGGCTTCGGTGGTATTTACCAGTATGAATGCGGTGGAAGCCGTAGCCGGGATCCTGGATGGCTATCAACCTGACTGGCAGATTTTTTGCCTGGGTTTTAAAACCCGGGAATTGGTTATCAACTATTTTGGCGAAGCATCCCTGGCAGCAACGGCCAGCAACGCATCAGAACTGGCCGATCAGATCCTAGAAACTGATCTCACAGATGAAGTGATCTTTTTTTGTGGTAACAAAAGAAGAGAGGAACTTCCCGCAAAACTGCGCGAAAACAAGATAGAAGTGACGGAAATCGTCGTTTATGAAACGGTTGAAAATGCGTCTGTCATAGACAAACCCTACCAGGGCATCCTTTTTTTTAGTCCCAGTGCGGTGGAGAGTTTTTTTTCCGCCAACCAAACGGATCCGGAAACCCTTGTTTTTGCTATTGGACAGACAACACAGCAAACGGTAAACAGGTTTTGTACCAACCAGGTCATCGTGAGTGAACATCCCGGAAAAGACCAATTGGTAGAACAAGCCATCCAATATTTTGTTACCCATAGGAATCGTTAGCGGTAACCCCATTGTTTAGAAGGAAAATCTATCGGCTGCTATGGCTGATCATATATAAAGACTATGCTACAAAATGATTTGATACTCAGAGCGCTCAAAGGTGAAGCCACTGAAAGAACACCGGTTTGGATGATGCGGCAGGCGGGAAGATATCTTCCCGAGTACATGGTATTGCGTGAAAAATACGGTTTCTTCGAAAGATGTCAGACGCCGGAACTGGCCTGTGCGATAACCCTACAGCCAGTAGACCTGGTGGGTGTTGATGCCGCGATCCTGTTTTCTGATATCCTGGTCGTACCGCAGGCCATGGGGCTGGAAGTGCAACTGATAGAAAGCAAGGGGCCTTATCTGCCCGACCCGATCAAAACCGCAGCGGATCTGAAAAGGATTCGTGTGCCGGAAGTAACAGAAACCCTCGGTTATGTATTTGAAGCGATCCGCCTGATCAAAAGGGAACTGAACAACCGGGTACCCCTGATTGGTTTTGCCGGTGCTCCCTGGACATTGCTTTGTTATATGGTACAGGGCAAAGGGTCCAAAACATTTGATGAGGCTAAGGCATTCTGTTACCAGCAACCTGAACTGGCACACCAATTATTACAAATGATCACCGATACCACCATTGCTTACCTGCAGGAGCAAGTAAATGCAGGAGCCGATGTGGTACAAATCTTTGACAGCTGGGGTGGTCTACTCAGCCCGGATGATTTTGAGATCCTATCCTTGCAATACATGCGCCAGATCGTCGCTGCCTTACACGATAAGGTTCCTACGATCCTGTTTGCAAAAGGTGCCTGGCATAGTCTGGATAAAATGGCTGCCACCGGTGCACAGGGGCTGGGGATTGACTGGTGCATTGATCCTGTCATGGCAAGAAAATTTGCCGGGAACCAGGTTACACTGCAGGGAAATTTTGATCCTGCCAAATTATTGTCACCGATACCGGTGATTGAAAAAGAAGTAGAAAAAATGCTGGCTGCTTTCGGACCCGGTCGTCATATCGCCAATCTGGGTCATGGGATCTTACCCAATGTACCGGTAGATCATGCGAAGGCATTTGTACATACTGTAAAAAACTACCGGCATAGCAAATGATGGAACCGGCTTCATATAACCAGGAGAATCCTGTTTTCAAAGACAGGTGGGTAAACTACATACACTCCCTGCAAAAAGAGATCTGTTCCGGTCTTGAAAACCTGGACGGGAAATCCCATTTCGTATCTGATAGCTGGCAAAGAGAAGAAGGGAAAGGCGGCGGCGGGATCAGCTGTACCTTATCCGAAGGAAATGTTTTTGAAAAAGCCGGTGTCAATACCTCTGTTGTCTATGGGTCTGTGACGGATACCATGCGCCGTCAGCTTGAGATAGAAGGGGATAACTGGTTCGCCTGCGGTCTTTCATTGGTGTTGCATCCCCTGAATCCCTATGTACCAACGGTTCATGCCAACTGGCGATATTTTGAATTGACGGATCAGGCCGGTAATATCACAGATCAATGGTTTGGGGGAGGCACGGATCTTACACCCTATTATCTTTTTGAAGAAGATGTGAGGCATTTTCACAGGACTTTACAGGAAACACTGGACCCGTTTGGGAAAGAGTTGTATCCAGCCTACAAGAAACAATGCGATGATTATTTTGTCAACCATCACCGCAACCGGGAGACCCGTGGTGTAGGAGGAATCTTTTATGATCATCTGCGTGTTTCAGAAACCAATAGCCTGGAAAGATTATTTGCGTATCAGCAGGCAAACGGAAATGCATTTTTACCCGGTTACCTGCCCATCGTGATCAAAAGAAAAGATACCTTGTATGGTGAAAGGGAGAAAGAATGGCAGGAGATCAGAAGAGGTCGTTATGTTGAATTCAATCTCTTGCATGACAGGGGCACGCTGTTTGGTTTAAAAACCAATGGCAGAACAGAAAGCATATTGATGAGTCTGCCTCCGCGGGCCCGTTGGGTATATAACCACCGCCCGCCGGTTGGTTCGGAAGAAGAAAAATTACTACAGGTTTGTTTACAACCCGTTAACTGGTTATAATTTTCGGCTATGCAATTACAAAGAAGAAACCGCATCCTGCGTCAGTCACCCGCCATCAGGGCGATGGTTGCTGAGACCATTTTACAGCCTTCCGATTTTATTGTACCGCTTTTTATTGATGAAGGTGAAAACCTGCAAACCGAAATCGCTTCGATGCCCGGTTATTACAGGCGCAGTCTTGACCTGACCCTCAAAGAGGTAAAAGAGCTTTGGTCGATGGGTATCAAATCTGTTTTGCTGTTTATCAAATGCAGGGATGAATGGAAAGACAACACGGGCAAGGAAGCCTGGAATAAGAAAGGTTTGATGCAGCGAAGTGTGAAAGCGATCAAGGAAGCCGTTCCGGAAATGGTGGTTATGACCGATGTGGCATTGGATCCCTACTCTTCTTACGGACACGACGGCATAGTGCAGAATGGTGAAATCGTAAATGATGAAACGGTGGAAGCATTGGTGAAAATGAGCATCAGTCATGCGGAAGCAGGAGCCGATTTTGTAGCCCCCAGTGATATGATGGACGGCCGGATCGGTGCCATCAGAACCGGACTGGAAGAAACCGGTTTTACCCGGACCGGCATCATGAGTTACAGTGCCAAATATGCATCCTGTTTCTACGGGCCTTTTCGCGATGCCCTGGACAGTGCCCCCGGATTTGGCGATAAGAAAACCTATCAGATGGATTTTGCAAACCGCACAGAAGCCATCAAGGAAACGATGATGGATATTGAAGAGGGGGCAGATATCGTTATGATAAAACCTGCCCTCGCCTATCTGGATATTATACGGGATATCAAAAATGTTGTGGAAGTGCCCGTAAGTGCCTACCAGGTCAGTGGTGAATATGCGATGGTCAAAGCCGCCGCAAAAATGGGCTGGCTGAATGAAGAAAAAACCATCATTGAAACGCTTACTTCCATAAAAAGAGCCGGAGCCGATCTGATCGCCACCTATTTTGCAAAAGATGCAGTGAGGTTGTTGGGATAGTAGGATTTTGAGGGAGTGGTGAGGAGTGAATTGTGAGTAGGGAGAAGTGATTAATACGGTATTCGTAAGGGGGGTTAAACGGAATTCTTGGGTGATTGGTTGGTTGTGATTGATGAGGAGGAGTTGTTTTTTATATTGGCAGTTAAAGAGTAAATACTGCTATGTTTCTGAAATTGAGTCATACCAGACTTTCTGTTTACCAAAATTCAAAACAGCTTATTTTAGAATGTTATAAAATAACCAATGAATTTCCGGAAGATGAAAAATCCGGAATGATACAACAAATAAAAAGGGCCGCCTTATCCGTTCATTTGAATTTAGCCGAAGGAGCTTCCCGAAAATCTGTCAGGGAAAGAAAAAGATTTTTTGAAATAGCCAGAGGTTCCCTTATCGAAATTGACACGGCATTCGATCTGGCAATATCTCTCAAC
>JAGWTX010000104.1 GCA_028875955.1 Bacteroidota bacterium
ATGCGCAGAAAAGAAAAAGAAAACTCACACTGGTTGACAAGGCGAATGTGCTTGAAACCTCACGCCTCTGGCGCCGCGTGGTTCAGGAGATCGCGACACAATATGAAAACGTGACCGTTGATTATATGTTTGTGGATAATGCTGCCATGCAGATCATCCTGAACCCTGCTCAGTTTGATGTGGTGCTGACAGAAAACATGTTTGGCGATATCATCAGTGATGAAGCCAGCGTACTTAGCGGATCACTGGGTTTATTGCCCTCTGCTTCGGTAGGTAATAAGACCGCCTTGTTTGAACCTATCCATGGTTCCTATCCGCAGGCCGCGGGGAAAGACATTGCGAATCCATTGGGATCTGTCTTATCTGCTGCCATGATGCTGGATCATTTTCAGATGAATGAGGAAGCATTTGCCGTTCGGGAAGCCGTGTCATGGACACTGGCGAATGGCTTTGTGGCAAAGGATATCGATCCGATCAATAATTATGCAACCTCTGCCATCGGCGACCTGATTGCAGATCATATTGAACGGAATGCGGATGGGGACCTGCACGATAGTAATGCCAATTTGAATAAGTCTACCATCATCTGATGCTAACACACGTTTGTAAAAAAGATGCGTGTTTGTAGAAAATAATTTTCTGAGTTCTTTGTTTTTTGCAATAGCGGGAGTACATTCGTTCTAACAACTCATCCATGTTGAAGAGCAACGTACAAATAATTACTACCCTTCGCACGATTATTACAATCGTGGTAGTCATTATTATTCCTGCGCTGCATGGAGGATGAGTCTTAATCTGGTAAAAAATACTAAGCATATAAGCCCCGCCTCACAAAGACGGGGCTTTTTTTATGGATCCGCTTTTGAAAAGTTTCCAAACTTCTCAGAAGAAAAAGAATACACTATGGCTGAATATTATAACGCAAATACGATACTCTACCTGAACGGCGCTTTTGTAAAAGCCACAGAAGCGAAAATGGATTTTTACAGCCAGTCATTTCATTATGGCTATTCCGTTTTTGAAGGGATCCGATCCTATCGCACCGCAGCCGGTGAAACACGCATCTTTAAGGCAAAAGAGCATTTTGATCGGTTGAAAGCCTCTGCAGAAGCCCTCAATCTTCCGTATACCTATACAACGCAGGAGCTCACAGCAGTCACCTATGCCTTGCTCGAAAAAAATAATTTGCAGAATGCATACATCCGCCCGGTGGTGTATGCGCCGGCCAATATGAGTTTCAACCTGAATACCGAATCCTTTATCGTGATCGAGGTTTGGGAAATGGCACCCTTTCTGGGGGATAAGTTGCTCAGGGTAATGACATCCTCTTTTCAGCGGCCCAACCCGAAAGGGTTTAAGATCCAAGCAAAAGCCGCCGGTCATTATGTGAATTCGATCCTGGCCAGTCAGGAAGCCAAAGCGGCCGGATATGACGAAGCCCTGTTGAATGACATGCATGGTTTTGTAGCGGAAGCACCCGGAGCCAATGTATTTGTTGAAAAAAACGGGAAATTATACACACCCGGATTGGGAAATATTCTTCCCGGTATTACAAGGGCAACCGTACTCGAACTCTGTGCCGAACTCAATATCCCGGTTGAAGAAAAAATGTTCACCACGGAAGACATGTATGGTGCCGATGCTGCCTTTTTCTGCGGTACGGCGGCCGAAGTGATCGGTCTGGCATCGCTGGACGGTAAACCCTTTACAGCAGCCTGGGAGAATACCATCGCAAAACTGATACAGGAAAATTATAAAAACCTGACACTGGAAAACAAATCTGCCCTCCTTACCGAAGTGATGGGTGTGGACTAAAAAGCAAACAAGAACTGATTATAAGAAAGCATTATGGCAAAAGAGATGAATGCATACAGCAAAACCCTTACTCAGGATATCACACAACCGGCGGCTCAGGCCATGTTATACGGTATCGGGCTCACAGATGAAGACCTGAAAAAAGCGCAGGTAGGTGTGGTGAGCATGGGTTATGATGGTAACACCTGTAATATGCATCTGAACGACCTGGCAAAACTGGTGAAAACAGCTGTATGGGAAAATGAACTGGTCGGACTCATCTTTAATACCATTGGTGTGAGTGATGGTATGAGTAATGGTACGGATGGCATGCGCTATTCATTGGTTAGCCGGGATATCATTGCCGATTCCATTGAAGCGGTTTGCGGTGCCCAGTATTACGACGGATTGATTGCCTTACCGGGTTGTGATAAAAATATGCCCGGTTCTGTAATGGCCATGGGTCGTCTGAACCGTCCTTCCATCATGGTTTATGGCGGAACCATTGCGCCGGGGCATTATAAGGGACAGGACCTGAACATCGTTTCCGCTTTTGAGGCGCTGGGACAAAAACTCGCAGGTACCCTGGATGAAGCAGATTTCAAAGGCATCATACAACATGCCTGTCCGGGTGCCGGTGCCTGTGGGGGCATGTATACCGCGAATACCATGGCGGCAGCCATTGAAGCATTGGGTATGAGCCTGCCTTACTCATCTTCCAATCCTGCACTGAGTGAGGAAAAACAAAGGGAATGCAGGGAAGCGGGTAAAGCCATACGCTTACTGCTGGAAAAAGATATCAAACCCAAAGACATCATGACCAGAAAGGCATTTGAAAATGCGGTTACGATGGTGATGATACTGGGGGGAAGCACCAATGCCGTATTGCATCTGATCGCTATGGCAAAAAGTGTGGATGTGGAACTGACGCAGGATGATTTCCAGCGCATCAGTGATCAAGTGCCCGTACTCGCAGATTTCAAACCCAGTGGAAAATACCTGATGCAGGATTTGCACCAGTATGGCGGTTTACCTGCCGTGATGAAATATGTATGGCAAAAAGGAATGCTGCATGGCGATTGTCTTACCGTTACGGGAAAAACATTGGCAGAGAACCTGGCCGATGCACCCGATCTGGATTTTGATCAGCAAAAAATCATTTTACCGATGGAACATCCCGTAAAGACAACGGGCCATTTACAGATACTCTACGGCAATCTTGCCGAGGGAGGAAGTGTTGCCAAGATCAGTGGAAAGGAAGGGGAACATTTTGAAGGACCCGCCCGTGTGTTTGACGGAGAACATGCATTGATCGATGGCATCAATACCGGAAAAATCCAGCCAGGGGATGTCGTCGTCATCAGACGGGTAGGCCCAAAGGGAGCTCCGGGCATGCCCGAAATGCTGAAACCCACTTCCGCACTGATTGGTGCAGGTCTGGGTAAAAGCGTAGCACTCATTACTGACGGAAGGTTTAGCGGGGGTACCCACGGATTTGTGGTGGGACATGTAACACCGGAAGCCTATGTGGGCGGTCTGATCGGACTGGTCGAGGACAATGATATCATTGAACTGAACGTGGCTACCAAAAAAATGACACTGAAAGTAAGCGAGGAAGAGCTCAGCAAAAGAAAAGCCGCCTGGAAACAACCAGCCCTGCTGGCAACCAAAGGCGTGCTGTTCAAATATGCGCAACAGGTGAAAGATGCTTCACAGGGTTGTGTGACAGATACTATCTAAAACCATCGACTCTTCCCGAAGGGAGGAGGATTGAAAAAATATTTTTATGTCAACCATGGAACAAGTAAAGACAAGCAAGGCACCGGCACCTGAGGTGAAACCGGTAAAGGAAACCCGGGAGCTGTCAGGCTCACAAGCGGTTCTGGAAGCCTGTATTGCCGAAAAAGTGGATACGGTATTTGGATACCCCGGTGGTGCCATTATGCCTATTTACGATGCATTGTATGATTACAACGATCAACTCAAACACATACTGGTTCGTCATGAACAGGGTGGGATCCATGCAGCACAGGGTTATGCCCGTTCATCCGGGAAGGTGGGGGTGGTTTTTGCCACCAGCGGACCCGGCGCCACCAACCTGGTTACCGGTCTGGCAGATGCCATGATCGATAGTACGCCCCTGGTAGCCATTACCGGTCAGGTATTTGCACACCTGCTGGGTACCGATGCATTTCAGGAAACCGATGTCATCAATATCACCACACCGGTAACCAAATGGAATTACCAGGTGACCGATGCAACAGAAATACCCTCGGTCCTGGCCAAAGCGTTTTATATCGCCAAAAGCGGCAGACCCGGCCCGGTGCTGATTGATATCACCAAGAATGCACAGATACAGAAATTCCCATATTCCGGTTATACCAAATGCAACCATATCCGCAGTTACCGGCCCAAACCGATTGTGCGTAAGGAATATATTGAAGAAGCCGCCAAACTGATCAATGAGGCACAAAAACCCTTTGTGGTTTTCGGACAGGGTGTGATACTCGGGAAAGCCGAGAAAGAGTTCAGGGCTTTTGTCGAAAAATCCGGTATCCCTGCGGCATGGACCATTCTGGGGCTGAGTGCCCTGCCAACCGATCATCCCCTGAATGTGGGCATGCTGGGTATGCACGGAAACTATGGTCCCAACCTGCTTACCAACGAATGTGATGTACTCATCGCAGTCGGTATGCGCTTTGATGACAGGGTTACTGGCAGACTGGACAAATATGCCAGACAGGCGAAATTGATCCACCTGGATATCGACCCTTCTGAAATTGATAAGAATGTAAAAACAACGGTGGGTGTCTGGGGCGATTGTAAGGAAACCTTACCCATGCTTACCAAACTGGTGAATGCCCGGGTATATCCGCAATGGGTGGATAGGTTCAGGGAATGTGATAAGGAGGAGATCCGGGAAGTGATCCAGGAAGAATTGAATCCTACCACGGAGATCATGACCATGGGTGAAGTGATCCGTAACATGAATGAGATCACGGGTGGGAATGCCATCATCGTGACCGATGTTGGCCAGCACCAGATGGTGGCTTGTCGTTATGCCAAATTCAATGAAAGTAAAAGCAATATCACTTCCGGCGGATTGGGAACCATGGGTTTTGCCCTGCCCGCCGCCATCGGTGCGAAATTCGGAGCTCCAGACAGGACGGTGATTGCCATCATCGGCGATGGGGGTGTACAAATGACCATTCAGGAATTGGGTACCATCATGCAAACCGGCGTGGATGTGAAAATCATGATCCTGAATAATGAATTCCTGGGAATGGTGCGCCAGTGGCAGCAACTGTTCAATGACAAAAGGTATTCGTTTGTGGATATTGCCAGTCCTGATTTTGTCATGGTAGCCAAAGGCTATGGCATCGAAGGGCAGAAAGTATCAAAGCGGGAAGACCTGCGTCCTGCACTGGAAACCATGTTAAAGAGTAAGGGTTCCTATTTGCTGGAAGTCATGGTGGGAAAGGAAAACAACGTGTTTCCCATGGTACCCCAGGGTTGCAGCGTAAGTGAAGTGCGGTTGAAATAAGAACAATTGATCAGCAATGAAAGATAAATACCTACTATATCACCCATAAATAAATGCCTCTTCGGAGGATCGATATTCATATGAACAAACAGGAATATACCATCACCGTTTATACCGAAAACCACATTGGTCTGCTGGTGCGGATCGCTACGATGTTTTCACGCAGGAAGATCAATATTGAAAGTCTCAATACTTCTCCTTCCGAAGCGGAAGGGATACACCGTTTTACCATCGTCATCAATGAAATTGAGGAAGTGGTGCAGAAACTGGCCCGCCAGATCGAGAAACAGGTGGAAGTGCTGAAAGCGTATTACAATAATAACGATGAGATCGTCTGGCAGGAACTGGCCTTGTATAAAGTACCTACCGATGAGATTGCGGAGAAGGTGAAAGTGGAAAGGTTGTTGCGTGAGCATGGCGCCCGTGCTGTTGTGATCAGAAAAGACTATACCATTTTTGAAACCAGCGGGCACAGGGAAGAAACCGATAAGCTGGTGGAAGTATTGGCGCCTTATGGCTTGATAGAGTTTGTCAGAAGTGCCAGGGTGGCCATCATCAAAAACAGCAAGGGTTTTCATGAAAAACTGAAAGAGTTTGATGAGGCAGAACCCGGTGAAGAAGTGATCGAGAATGAATTCCTGGACCGAAGGGAGGAAGTCTTTACGATGTAGTTAGAAAGAAAGCAAATTATTTACCCGATTCATAATTATTAAAAAACACAGATCCCAACCGGTACCGGTTATAGGGAAAAAAACAAAAACCATGGCAAAATTAAATTTTGGCGGCGTTGAAGAAAATGTAGTAACGCGTGAAGAGTTCCCGCTTGCAAAAGCACAGGAAGTCTTGAAGAACGAAGTGGTAGCCGTGATCGGCTACGGTGTTCAGGGACCCGGACAGGCATTGAACCAGAAAGAGAACGGTATTCATGTAATTGTAGGTCAGCGGAAAAATTCCAAAAGCTGGGACAAGGCGGTGAAAGACGGATTTGTTCCCGGTCAGACATTGTTTGAAATTGAAGAGGCATTGGAAAAGGGAACCATTATCTGTTATCTCTTAAGCGATGCTGCCCAGATAGCCATGTGGCCTACCGTAAAAAAACACCTGACACCCGGTAAAGCCCTTTATTTTTCGCATGGCTTTGGCATCACCTATAATGATCAGACCGGTATCGTGCCACCACCGGATGTTGATGTATTCCTGGTGGCGCCAAAAGGTTCCGGTACTTCACTGCGCCGCATGTTCCTGCAGGGCCGTGGACTGAACAGCAGTTATGCCATCTTCCAGGATGCCACCGGACGGGCTTTCGAGAGAGTGGTATCTCTGGGTATCGCTATCGGTAGCGGTTATTTATTTGAAACCAATTTCAAGAAGGAAGTCTATAGCGACCTGACCGGTGAGCGCGGTACGCTGATGGGCGCCATCCAGGGAATCTTTGCTGCACAATATGAAGTGTTGCGTTCCAAAGGCCATAGCCCATCCGAAGCATTCAATGAGACCGTAGAAGAACTGACACAATCACTCATGCCACTGGTTGCGGAGAATGGAATGGATTGGATGTATGCCAACTGTTCCACCACTGCACAAAGAGGCGCATTGGACTGGTGGAAAAAATTCAGGGATGCCACACTGCCGGTATTCAACGACCTGTATGAAAGTGTCGCTGCCGGAAAAGAAGCCGCCAAATCGATCGAAAGCAACAGTAAAGCAGACTACCGCGAAAAACTGGATGCGGAACTGAAAGAACTGCATGACAGTGAGATCTGGCAGGCCGGAAGGACGGTAAGAAGCCTTCGTCCCGAAAACCAGCCAGCCAAATAAATATTCAGGCGTCTTTCAATTTTCCCCGAAAAGGGAATGACGCAAAACAACCACCATGCAACACGAACCAAACATAGCCACAGGCTCACTTGATTTTGTAACCGCCAAAGCGCGGTTACAAAAGATAGTGAATCGTACCCCACTCACATTCAACCATAACCTCTCACGCAAATATGGTTGCCAGGTATTTTTGAAGCGGGAAGACCTGCAGGTGGTTCGTTCCTATAAGTTGCGGGGTGCTTATAACATGATGAGCAGTTTGCCGGAGGAACAGTTGCAGAAAGGCGTGGTTTGTGCCAGTGCCGGAAACCATGCACAGGGTTTTGCTTACAGCTGTAAAAAACTGGATGTGAAGGGTGTCATCTTTATGCCCATCATCACCCCTAACCAGAAAGTGAACCAGACAAAAATGTTTG
>JAGWTX010000105.1 GCA_028875955.1 Bacteroidota bacterium
GCATAACCCAATGCCTTTGCATAGTCTCCCACGCCTGAATAACCCCGGGCCAGGCCTACCAGGGTTGTAAACTGGTCGGGGTATTTTTCATAATTTTTTTGAAATACGGCCAAGGCCTCCTTGTACATTTTCCTCAATAACAATGTCCGGGCATACTGGTGAATCTGCACCATGGAACCCAATGGCATGGCTTCCTGCATTACCTGCAACGCTTCCGTATTCCTGCCCAGTTTTTCCAGTACCTGTGCCCTGGTGGACAGGGAGGTAAAATTCCGGTCTCCCAGAACATTCGGGTTGGTAGCGGTATCTGCCCACAGCAAAGCTTCTTCCAGATTGGTATTGTGGTCTACACACCATTGTGCTGCCGTTTGCCAGCCCAGCCAGAAGAAACCCTTATCGGTTCTTAATTCCTGGCGGAACATCTCAACCTGGGTTGCATTCAGATCAACCGAAACGGTAAAGGGGAACGCCAGTTTCTCCCATTGCAAACGGATGGTTGCACTGGATTCTTTTTCATCGCTGAATTCATATTTTAGCCACTCCACAGATTTGTCGGTGGCAACCGGTTTTATTTTCACCCTTAATGCATCGTCTTTCGGATCGTAATAAAAGCTTCCCCAATTGGTGCTGTTTTTTGAAAATATCAGGGTGGATTCTTCCGGTCCATAGGCGATAAAAAACCCGTATTTCCCTTTAGCCAGGGGCTGACCATTGATGGTTATATCGGTACTGCACTCAAATGTGGTTGATTCGTTGGCTCCGGCCCGCCAGGGTGCTGCCTTGCTGGTGCCAAAACCCTGATCAGCATAACCCACCGGTACCAACTGACCCCAGATCTTTCCTTCCCTGCCGTTTACATGCGGGCGGTCATAGTGTATGGTGATATCTGTAATACCGATCCTTTCGCTGACAGCGGCTTTTTTATTTCCACCACTGGGTGGAATGGTCAAGGGGCGTTGTGCAGATAATTGAAAAAGAAAAAGAAGTGATAAAATGGTAAAAAGCTGTTTCATGGCAGTGATTTTTTAGAAAACTACTGCGTAGCCAACAGAATATTACAAATAAAGGGTGAAGCCGCAGAATGTGAGGATAAATGCGGCAATTGCTGGATAGATGGAAGGATACCCGGCTGTTTTTTACATGGAAATAGTGGCTAATTGGCGCTGATATAACTGAACCGCATTCTGATAGCCCAGATACAAGGCATCACAAACCAGGGCATGACCGATACTTACTTCATCCAGGAAGGGGATCTGTTGCGCAAAAAATCGGAGATTAACCAGATCCAGGTCATGACCGGCATTGATTCCCAAACCCAATGATTTTGCCAGTCCAGCCGCTTCCACATAAGGTGCAACCGCGGCTGATTTATCCAGAGTATAATTCCTGGCATACGCTTCCGTATATAATTCTATCCGATCCGTTCCTGTTTCCGCTGCTCCGGCAACCATGGCAGGAACCGGGTCTACAAATATTGAAACGCGGATACCTGCATTTTTAAAAACAGCAATCAAATCTGACAGATAGGTTTTGTTTTTCAGGGTATCCCATCCATGGTCGCTGGTTAACTGGCCCAGCGCATCGGGAACCAGGGTTACCTGGTGAGGCCGGGTTTCCAATACCAGGTCTACAAACTTTTGTTCAGTAGGATTGCCTTCAATATTAAATTCAGTAGTGATCACAGCCCGGATATCCCTTACATCCTGGTAACGGATATGTCGTTCGTCGGGTCTGGGATGCACGGTAACGCCATTGGCACCAAATTTCTCCGCATCCAACGCCGCTTTGACCACATCGGGGTTGTTACCGCCCCGGCTGTTGCGGATGGTGGCAAATTTGTTGATATTCACGCTCAGCTTTGTCATGAAGCAAAAGTACAATCTTGCTTCAAATCAATGACTGATCACCCAACAGTTTCCCGTTATGGTAAATCCGGCAATTAGCAGGGGAGTATAACATACCGGATCTGTCTTCAGGGGAAGCTTGCAAAATTGCAAAGCAGGTTGCGATTTCTGAAGGAAGTTTGCAAAATAAGAAGAACTTTACCCTAATCTATTTGTTGGTATATCATGTCGTATGCGTCATTAGAAGAATGTTTACTGGATCTTGAAAAGAATGGTCATCTCATCCGTATCAGGGAAGAAGTGGATCCCTATCTGGAAATGGCATCTATTCATCTGAGGGTATATGAGGCGGGTGGCCCTGCTTTGTTATTTGAAAAAGTGAAAGGATCCCGGTTCAGGGCGGCTTCCAACATATTTGGAACGCTGGAAAGAAGCAAATTCATATTCCGTGAAAATTTTACAAAGGTTCAGCAATTGATCGCTTTGAAAAATGATCCGCTAAAAGCTTTACGGCATCCTATCGATAATCTTGCCACAGGGATGGCCGCCTTAAAAGCATTACCGCTGAAAAATCCTGTGCGGAAACCGGTTTTATACGAAGAGATTGCCATTTCGGATCTGCCTTTGATTCAACACTGGCCCATGGATGGTGGTGCTTTTGTTACACTCCCGCAGGTGTATACGGAGGATATCGGTCAACCCGGTATTATGCATGCCAACCTGGGCATGTACCGGATCCAGTTAAACGGGAATAACTATCAGCTGGATAAGGAGATTGGTTTGCATTATCAGTTACACAGGGGTATCGGTGTTCACCAGACAAAGGCCATTGCAAGGGGGCTTCCGCTTAAAGTGAGTTGTTTTGTTGGCGGTCCGCCCGCCCATTCGGTTGCTGCCGTTATGCCTTTACCGGAAGGGATCAGCGAAATGACCTTTGCAGGTGTGCTGGGCGGAAGAAGATTCCGCTACACCTACCAGGATGGCTTTGCCATAAGTACCGATGCTGATTTTGTGATCACAGGAGAAGTGTACCCGGGAGAAAACAAACCGGAAGGTCCTTTTGGGGATCATCTGGGCTATTATAGCCTGCAACATGATTTTCCGCTCATGCGGGTGCATAAAGTATATGCCAGGAAAAATGCGATATGGGCTTTTACGGTGGTAGGCAGACCACCGCAGGAAGATACCAGCTTCGGGCAATTGATCCATGAAATGACGGGCGAAGCCATCCCGAATGAAATTCCGGGTTTACAGGAAGTACATGCTGTGGATGCTGCAGGGGTACACCCCTTGTTGCTGGCCATCGGCAGTGAAAGATACACTCCGTATTCACCCGCAAAACAACCGGCGGAATTGCTCACCATCGCCAACCATGTGCTGGGAACCGGACAATTGAGTCTTGCAAAATTTTTATTTATCACAGCTGATGATACCGGGCAATTAACCGCTAAGGAAGTGCAGCCATTTATGGAATACCTGTTTGCAAGAATTGACCTTTCCAGGGACATCCATTTTTATACCCATACCACCATGGATACCCTTGATTATTCAGGTACGGGTTTGAATAGCGGAAGTAAAGTGGTGCTGGCAGCCTATGGAGACCCCATACGGGAACTTGCCAGGGAAATCCCAACAGCGATACAGGAAATAAAAGGCATACAGGGCATGGGTCTTGCGATGCCCGGAGTGGTCATGTTGCAACTCCCGTCTTTCCGGGATTATCCAACGGCTCATGCTGAAATGGAGCGGATCAATCAGCAACTGATCGATGATCTGGAAGCGCTATCCGGTCTTGTGATGCTGGTGGTTTGTGATGATGCCCGGTTCGCATCAGATAACCTGCGTAATTATTTGTGGATCACCTATACCCGTTGCAATCCTTCCCATGATATCTATGGTATCGGATCATTCACAGAAAACAAACACTGGGGTTGTAAAGGCCCCTTGCTGGTTGATGCAAGGATCAAACCCCATCATGCGCCACCGGTTGAAAAAGATCCGGAAGTGGAAAAAAAGGTGGACAGGCTCTTTAGGAAAGGGGGGAGTTTGTATGAGGTGTTAAAATAAAAATGTACTGTAAGCCCGGTTTGGTTTTTTCGTCTTTTGGTACATCATCCTAAATGTATCCAACCAATGAAACCATATCTTTTTAGCAATAAAAACAGACAGATCCGATTGTTTATGTGGATACTGGGTTTCTGTTCAGTATGCCTCATGGGAGCCATCGCAACAAAAAACCCGGAAAAAGAAAATATGCAAACCCTTGCGTTGAATCAGCCCGTGGTTGTTCTGGAACTCTTTACCAGTCAGGGTTGTAGCAGCTGTCCCCCAGCGGATGCCTTACTTGGGAAATATGCGGCCTCTGGCGGCCAGTCAATTATCCCGCTTTCTTTTCATGTGGATTACTGGAATCGTTTGGGTTGGTCAGATCCTTTTAGTCAACCCGCCTTTCGTCAAAGACAGGAATGGTATACCAGTCGGATCCCGGGCAGTAGTTTGTATACACCGCAGCTTGTGATGGATGGCAGATACGAGATGGTTGGGAGCAATCGAACCGCAATAGAGAACCAGATCCGCAAAGAACTGGCTGAACCGAAACAGGGATCGATACTTGTCAGGCAGGTTGAGCGGAAAAACGACCGTCTTTATTTTCAATATGAGGCAGCCAGTCCTGGTGAGATCCTGAACATAGCTTTGATAGAAAAAAAGGCTACCACTTCCATACATGCTGGCGAAAATAACGGGCTCCGGTTAATGAATTACAATATTGTACGTTCCTTTCATACGCAAAAAGCTGCAGGAAACGGAGCGGGTGAAATCAGTCTGCCCCGGGATTTCACAGCAACCGGATATGCACTGGTGATGTATACACAGGGAGAAACAAAAACAAATATCCGTTCTGCCGTGTACCTGGATCTTTCGTCACTGAAAAAATAATTGAATGTTGCGAATCATTCAGGTTATCCGATTTCCACCCATGTATGATCAGCCAGTAACCTGACAGAAGATACAAATTGTTTAAAGGGGCCATTGCCACTCCATTCATGCGGCGCAACCAGTGAAAGCATGTGTGTCCCATCCTTCTTTTCGTAGAGATGGTAGGTATGCCCGATCTGAGGTTTGAAACTCAGTTTGGCTTCATAGATCATCAGGCTGAGTTCTTTTCTTTTGCGGATTTCCTGTGCCTGTCTGGCCAGTAATTCAATTTGTTGCCGGATCTGATCCAATTGCATATTGGTCTGCTCTTCCATCGCAGACAAGGCTTTGTGTTTGATGACACCTTCCCGGGTGGGCCTGATGGCAACACTGCCTACGGAAGAAGCATAGGGCAGCACACTCATTTGTTTGTGATATACTTCAACATTCACAAAAGGAGCCGATTCCTTGTTTTTACCTTTCTGGGTTATTTTCAGATAGCCGTTAGGAAGGATTTCGTGGGTGATAGCCAGGATCTCTTCCTCCTGTTTATACAGCAGGGTTTGTAAAGTGGATGCATTCGGTAGTGAGGCACAGATACTATCTGCCAGATCGGGATTATCAAAAGGACGCACAGTCCCATCAGGTACCAATTCATATTGGGAATAGAAAGCCTCATTATCCATGCTTACCCAGTTCATACTGATATTGAGCGCATGACCATTTCGAATGCTTTCTATCTTGAAATAACCGCTTTTGGGGGTCACACCATACTGGAAGTCACATTTTTCCGGAAACAATTGCCAGCTGGCTAAAAAATGATAAGCTTGTACCATAGGATTGATTACGCACTACTATTACAATTACCGGCCACAAAGGTTCTTATTTTCCAGAAATATAAAAGGGGCTAATTTGTTGGAATCAGTTGAGTACGGCAAAATCCGGTTTTTTGAACAGCTGGCTATTGTATTTGAACCGCAGGTCTGTATTGAAAGTGATATTCCATTGATTCATGGTTCCGGTAATACGAGGGTAATAATAGGCTTTCAATTCCATGGTGCCGAAAACCAGGTTTTCATTTCGGGTTCTGACACCCGCACCCAGTGCAGAATACACATCACCGGTATTTACATTTCTGCCAATGGATTTGAGATAGGTAAAACTGGTGAAACCAAAGGGGGCAAAACTAAAGCCCACCAGTTTCCAGGTATTGTAAAATACCGATTCAGCATTCAGACTGATTCTTGTGGATGCTTCCAGATCCGTTGGGTTGATCAATTCTGGGATCCCGTAATCGCTTGTCAACCGGAGGGGATCATTGAGTTTTGTTCTCGCAAGTTGGGTAAAACTGCCGCTTATGAAATGGCGCAGATACCATTTGCCGGTTCCCAGCTTGCGCAATTTGGTAAAATAATCGACACTGGTAAACAGGCTCATATCCTCAAACCCGGTACTCTTGTTATTATAATAGGTGCCCAGCCTTAATGTATAGTTGATATAGTTTTTTCTTTGTGAAAAATAGTTCCGGTTATATTCAAAACCAGCATAGGGTCTTGAAATGTCATTGCGGTTGGTCCAACCACCTATTAATGAAATACTAAAACCTTCCGGAACGTCTTCATTCCGGCCAAACCCGTACAGGAAATTGGTATGATAGTAATCCTGTTCAAAAATTGTCATTGATCCCAGAACGGATACCAGATTGGAATAGCGGCTGTCATATTTTGTCTGATACAGGGATGGGATACTCAAAAAACTCCGGTGAATGCCCCGAAGGGCGATGACCCTTTTCAACCTCGATTTGAAATTCTGGGTCAGTTGTTTCCTCGCGCCGATATTATAACCCACCCAACCGTCAAAGATCCGGTAACTGTATTTAACATCTGACTGATATAGGGAATCGCTCAAATAGCCATTCTGTGTAAAATGACGCGCAATCTCAAATCCGCCTGTCCAGGCATGATAGGGGCTTACCAGGGGCAGGTCACCCAGCAGGTACAGGTTGTTTTCTTCCCGCCGCTGGCTGTTAAATGCGGGTGATTCATTCCGGTAACCCAAGGTGAGATTGATAAAACTTCCGGCAATATTCCTCTTGAGGAATTCAAAACCCAGACCATAACTGGGGGTTCTGGATGCATCAATCAGGTTCCTGACCCTGATTTTGTTCCCGCTTCCCAGCAGGTTATCATCATTCACTTCAAAACTGGCTGATTTTTCTGAGCCTTCTTCCAGGCTACCACCCAGCGGAAACACATCTTTGGTAATGATGATGACATCCACTGAGTCTGTTTCACCGGGTATCTCCCTGGCCAGGATCCGGGCATCCTGTAAATAGCTCAACTCCCGCAAAAACCGTTCATTATCCGCCAGCAGATAGGGATATAAGGAATCTCCCGGAGAAAAAAACAGGTTTCTTTTTATGACTTTCTCCTTTGTACCTGGGTGAAGTTTGTTGCCGATGTCATTTAACAGGTTTCTGATTTCAAGGCTGGTATCATTGACGGATTTATTAAAGCCGGCTTGTTCCAGTAGGATCTTTCTGATGATCTTTCCCCGAAAAGGATTGAATACGGCTTCGTTTTTAACAGCTCCTTCCTCGGGTAATAATATTTCGGGGTTATTGACGGACAAGCTCCTGCCGATTTTCCCCAGTAATCCTTTCTTTTTCGCCAAAAAAAATACGGTATCGGCGGAGGTTTTCTCCTGGCCTTGCAATTCAGGTGAACGCAAAAAAATCACCAACACAAAAATCACCCATTTATACATAGATAGCCAATGTCATTGCACGTGTAAAGGATCTTCAA
>JAGWTX010000106.1 GCA_028875955.1 Bacteroidota bacterium
AAAGTGGGCAACTTTATCATCATCAAAAAGAAAAACAGTCAATCGGCTACGGAAGAATCCGAAAGCAGAAGACGCAGCAATTATGATTTCAGGGTGGAGCGCCGGCCAAGAAGAAGAAGCAATATCAGCACCAACTGGTGGATCATGGATCTCGGTTTTGCGAATATGCGTGACAATACCAATTATCCTGCTGCACAAGCCGGTGGTTTTTACAAAGTGCTTAGACCTGCGGATGGCCCGGTTACCCAGAACAGCAATAAGCTGATTACCGGCAAATCGAGCAATGTGAACCTCTGGTTCTTTATGCAGAAACTAAACATTGTAAAACATGTTGTGAACCTGAAATATGGACTGGGTCTGGAAATGTATAATTTCCGGTATGATACGCATCTGAGTTACCGCAATGATCCGCAACCCTATGCCTTCAATGATTCCATCGGTTTCTCCAAGAACAAACTGTATGTAGAGTACCTCACCGTACCCATCATGCTTAACATCAATACAACCCCCGACAGTCGAAGAGGTTTCAGCTTCAGCGTGGGTGTCAGCGCCGGCTATCTTACCAATAGCCGCAATAAACAGATCAGCGCCGAAAGGGGTAAGCAAAAAATAAAAGGCGATTTCAATTTTGAACCCTGGCGGCTGGCAACGATTGCCGAACTGGGTCTGGGTCCGGTAAGGTTATATGGCAGTTATAGCCTGAACCGCCTGCAGAAAGACATTACCCAGGTGGAACAATACCCATACACAGTAGGTATTCGTTTTAGCAGCTGGTAAACGCAAAAGTTTTTTCTTTCTCATGTTATATTACCGACGCTCCTTTTCCAGGGAGCGTCTTTTTTTCCATAAATAACCTTCCATGATCGCCCTTCATTAACTTAATTTTTGGTGAATTAACCCGACCACAACAATTGATTGAAATAGTTTGCTTTCAAAATAAAAATCCTATGAAAGCCGCTATGTATTTTTCTTTTTTGGGTATGGCATCCGTTGCACTTACTTCCTTTAAAAAAACGGTTCCGCTGAATATGCATTATGCCACCAGCAATACCTATAAAGTGTTGATCGTAAAAAATACATATGAATTAAGGGTGTTTGATTCGAGTGGGGAATGGATCGTTACCTACCCTGTGGTTTTTGGCAACAAGGATCTGGGGGATAAGATGATGCAGGGCGACAGAAAAACACCCGAAGGTATTTTTCATATCCGGAATAAGAGAAAACATGAAAAATGGAATGCCTTTATCCTGCTGGATTATCCAACGGAAGAAAGTTACCGGAAATTCCAGGAAAGGAAATCGGAAGGGCTGATACCGGTAAATGCAGAAATCGGGGGAGGCATCGGCATACATGGAACCTGGCCGCACGAGGATTATGCCATCGATCAGTATCAGAACTGGACCGAAGGATGCATCAGTACCAAGAATGATTATATACAGGAGATCTTCCGACTTTTACCGGTAGGTACCCAGGTGGAGATCAGGAGATAGCCTTTTTGCAAATGGCCCTGACCGTTTATCCGATCTTTTCAGCCCCGAAATATGCATGCAACACTTGGGGTAATCGGATTCCTTCGGCAGACTGGTTGTTTTCTAGCAGACAGGCCACAATTCTGGGCAAAGCCAGTGAACTTCCATTCAGGGAATGGGCCAGTTGCATTTTACCTGCTGCATCCTTATACCTGCATTTCATGCGGTTTGTCTGGAAGCTTTCAAAATTACTCACGCTGCTCACTTCCAGCCAGCGTTCCTGAGCGGCACTGAATACTTCAAAGTCGTAAGTGATCGCACTGGCAAATCCCATATCACCCCCGCAAAGCCGTAAAATGCGATAAGGCAATTCGAGTGAAACGAGCAGGCTTTCCACATGTGCCACCATTTCATCCAGTACAGCGTAGCTTTTTTCAGGATCCACGATCTGTATGATTTCAACTTTTTCAAACTGATGAACCCGGTTTAGCCCACGGACATCCTTTCCAAAGCTGCCTGCTTCTCTTCTGAAGCAGGGAGAGTAGGCCGTCATTTTTATGGGCAGCTCTTCCCATTTCAGGATCGTATCCCGGTAAATATTCGTAACAGGTACTTCCGCGGTGGGAATCAGGTAAAAATTATCTGCCGTCGCATGGTACATCTGGCCTTCCTTATCCGGTAACTGACCCGTTGCAAAAGCGCTGGCTTCATTTACCATAAAAGGAGGCAGATATTCGGTATAACCCGCATCGGTATTGAAATTGAGGAAATATTGCACCAAAGCCCTTTGCAGTTTGGCACCCTTCCCTTTGTACAGGGGGAATCCGCTGCCGGTAATCTTGGCACCTGTTTCAAAATCTATCAAATCATATTGTTTGATCAGGTCCCAGTGTGGTACTGCATCAGCAGCCAAAACCGGTTTTTCCCCACCTTCCCTGACAACTACATTCTCCTCGGGCGACTTGCCTTCCGGAACATCCGCAGACGGCAGATTGGGCAGGAGAACCAGGGTATCCTGCAATTCCTTCTCCACTTTTGCCATTTGTTCTTTCAGGGGTTCCAGCGTGGCTTTCCAACCGGCCACTTCATTCTTGATGCTTTCAGCATCTTCTTTTTTCCCGCCCGCCATCAGTTTCCCGATTTCCCTGGAAGCCGTATTTACCTTGGCCTGGGTCGCATCAAAATCCGCCTGTAATTTTTTTCTTTCATTGTCCAGCGCCACAATGATATCCACCAGTTCGGGCTGTCCGAAATGTTTAACTTTTAGTCTTTTTTTTACTTCTTCGGTATTGTTTCGCAATACACTCACTTGTAACATATCAGGTCTGTTTTGCGCAAAGATAACTTTTGCAGGGTGATGACGGCATCTCTCTGGGGTTTACCTTTGCGGATATGTTTATTTCAGACGATTTACAGCAAAGATGGTGGGCACTGGAAGCCAAACTTATGGACAGATTCGGGAAAAAGCCTGATCTGGAGGCGATCCTGTTCCTGATCGGGATGCAGGAAACGGGGTTTATAACCGAAAAGATATCCAAAGAGCAAAAACAAGACCTGATGCATGTGGCTGTCTGCAAAGTACTCAGCCAGAGCGGCTATTATATACTGGAAGGGCATGATGAAGAGGGCTGGCCGCACTATAAACAGGTAAAGGAACTGCCGGTAATGGTGCTGCCGGAACAGGAGAACTTTATCAAGGACCACGTGTTATTATACTTTGCGCAGCAGGAATTTTGAATATAAAATGCAGTAGCAGCAACGGTTTGGGCTTCTCCGGGTGAGAAATCCTTTGCTTCAGCCATTTTTTATCCATATTTGCAATACAAAAACCTACCCTTATGAATTTTCCCGCAGATGTTCGCTACACAAAAGACCATGAATGGATTCGCCTAGAAGGCAATATTGCCACCATCGGTATTACCGATTTTGCCCAGCATGAACTAGGTGATATTGTATATGTAGATATCAATTCAACCGGAAAAACCCTGTCTGCCGAAGAAATTTTCGGAACCGTTGAAGCGGTAAAAACGGTCAGCGACCTGTTTCTGCCTGTAGCCGGTACCGTAAATGAGGTGAACCCATTGCTGGAAAAACAACCGGAACTGGTCAATACCGACCCTTATGGAGACGGATGGATGATCAAAATGACGGTTACCGATACTGCAACGGTTGATGCCCTCATGGATGCTGCGGCCTATACTTCTTTGGTAGGTTAAAACCAAACGCGATTGTACTCCGTATATCCTATTATCAACCTTGAAACCCAGTTAACCTGCTTTTGGAAGTAGTTAAAAAATACAGCGAACCGGAACTGATCCAGTTGCTCAGGCAACGGCAACAGTCTGCATTCACCTATCTGTATGATAATTATTCCGGGGCATTGAATACCATCGTCCAGAATATCGTGAATGATGAGGAACTGGCCAGCGATGTATTGCAGGAGGTCTTTGTAAAGATCTGGAAACAGATCGAAAGCTATGACAGCAGCAAAGGCAGGCTCTTTACCTGGATGCTGAATATA
Source organism: Bacteroidota bacterium (assembly GCA_028875955.1). Classification (GTDB taxonomy): domain Bacteria; phylum Bacteroidota; class Bacteroidia; order Chitinophagales; family Chitinophagaceae; genus Sediminibacterium. Next base: position 3,991 of record JAGWTX010000106.1, read on the forward strand.
GCCCGGAATGCTTCCATCGATACCATCCGAAGCAAGAGCTACCAGAACAGCAGGCAAAACCGGGAGTTGACAGAAGACGTATATGCTTCAGGGGGAACCAGTGAAACAAAGACCGATCAGATCGGTCTGCGTAAAATGGTGAACAACCTGAAAGAAGAGTATAAGGTGCTGGTTGAATTATCTTATTTTCAGGGATACACCCAGGATGAAATATCCAAAATGCTGGGTTTGCCCCTGGGTACGGTAAAAACCAGGTTGAGAACCGCATTAATTCAATTAAGAGAAATTATTATACCATAAAGTGGATATCAAGGCTTACATAGAAACGGGTGTGATCGAAAGCTATGTTTTAGGCATGGCTGAAGCACAGGAGGTCGCAGAACTGGAGCGTCTTCGTCTTCAGTATCCTGAAATACAGGAAGCCATCGACTCCTTTGAAGCCGCCCTGGAAAAACAGGCCATGGCTGCTGCCACAGCCCCCTCTCCCCAGGTAAAAGCCAACCTGCTGGCATCCCTGAATTTCGAGAAGGAGGAGGAAAAGACAAAACGGGTATCCATGAACCTGAGCCGTTTTGTTGCCGCCGCCTCTATTATTCTCCTGGTGGCGAGTGCCGCTTTGAATGTCTATTATTACAACCAGTTCAAATCCACTTCCCTTGCCTACCAGGCATTGCTGGTTGAAAAAAACAGCCTGTTTGCTGAGAACCAGAATTCCCAGACAAAGGCCCTGGATCTTTACAACAGTATGCAATTGATGAGCGACCCCTCTTTTACAAAAATATCCATGCCGGGTATTCCGGGTAAAGAGGGCAATCTGGCTACCGTTTTCTGGAATGAGAAATCAAAAGATGTGTATTTGCTGGCAAATAAACTTCCGTCAGCCGCTCCTGATAAACAATACCAACTTTGGGCCATTGTGGACGGCAAACCGGTGGATGCAGGTCTGATCGGCGCTTGTGCGGGTCTTTGTAAGATGAAGAATATCCCCAAAGCATCCCTGTTTGCCATTACCCTGGAAAAGAAAGGCGGCAGCCCGACACCTACGCTCGACCAGATGTATGTTGCCGGAAAAGTAGGTTAATCGTACATTTCATCCCCAACAACCCATCTTTCTTGACGCACAAACATTTTATCCCCGCTATTCTCTGGTTTCTGGGTATTCTGGTCTTATTATGCCTGCCCGGTTCCGCGATACCCAAGTACCCCTGGTTAGCTATAATCCATGCCGACAAATGGATACATATTTTTCTTTTCTGCATACTGGGTATCCTGCTCAATCACCCCCTGCGGTACAGCCGTTATAGTTCCGGACAAAAAAAACAATGGATGATTTGGGTAATGGCAGGTGGCATCCTATATGGGATAACCATGGAATTTGTACAGAAATGGTGGATCCCCAACCGCTCATTTGAAATAAAAGATATCCTCGCCGACAGCCTGGGTTGCGGGATGGCTTATTTGATCGCTTATGGAAAAGGATGGCAGAAGGTTGTATAAAAAAATTGGTCCCGATAGAAATCGGGACCGCAACCAAAACTAACTGCTTATGAGAAAATTATACTACTTAATCTGTTTTATATAGTAACGCAATTCTTGTGCCATTGGTTTTATATCTATTGTTAAACCTTTCTAAATTAGATGCAAACCCTTTCTTTTGCGTTGCCTGAGCAAATATCAAATTAATAGATGGAAGATTTTGTCTGCGGTTTAACAAGAAAATGTTAAAGCCTTTTAAAGCCTTAATGGCAGGGCAGGATATCCCTGGACTGGCTGGAAAGATAGGGACTGACATAGGGGATATTGAGATTCAGTCCTCTGAGGATCAGCAGCACGCCCATTAGTAAAACCACATAGGGGACCGCTTTTTTCATCGTGTTCCTTGCAGACTGGCCGATTTTGGATCCAAAATAGGAGAGCGCAAACATTGCCGGGAATGTGCCCAGACCGAATGCCGCCATGAATAAAACGCCTTCAGAAATACTGCCGGCCGCCAGTGCCCCGGTTATGGCAAAATAGACCATTCCACAGGGAAGAAGCCCATTGGCAGCTCCCAGTAACAACATGGAGGAAAGGGTTTTCTTTTGGAGATGCTTGCCGATAAATTGCTGGAGGGGAACGGTTAACCTGTCGATTTGCCGGATCCTGCGTTTGGGGGTATGAAGGATCGAAGCCAGAAAAAAGAGGAGAAGTACCGATCCCAGGAAAATGGAGAATCCCTGTTGCAGCCCACCCAGGAAAATCTGACGACCCAGGTACCCAAAGAACAGACCCAATAAGCTATAGATAAGTATCCTTCCGGAATGATAGAGAAGTATGCCCGCCAGTTTCCTGCCGGGAGGCAAATAATAAACGGGCAGGGATACCGCGATAGGGCCACACATGCCCACACAGTGAAAACTACTCACGGCGCCTAATAAAAACCCGGCTATCAACCACGTTGGAAACATCTTATTGAATGATCAGTTTTTGTTCTGTATAGTATTGTTTGGAACTGGCTTCCCAGTTCAGTTTCAGGTCATAACTTCCTTTGGCGAGTTCTTTTTTCAGTATCAGCTGCCGGCCGTTTTCATCCACCTGCAAGGGTATTTTCCGGTCCTTGATATCATCCGTCTGGCAATAAAACCAGGCTTCGCCGGAAACAGACAGTCCTTTCATTTCGGCAGGAAATGCGATTTCAACCGATTCGGCATTTTGCGTGACAGCTACTTTGCCGATCTGTGCTGCATTATTTCTGCCATCGATCCTGTCCTGGTAGCGCAGCTCTTCTTTATAATAATCCTTGCTTACCAATTCTACTTTGGTGTTGATGGCCTTATAGACCATGGTGCCGATGATGCCGGCAAACAGGATAAATACAATGATCAGTTTATTTCCCCAGTTCATAGGAATGCATTTAGATTGATTAATTAGCGGGTCCGAGAAAATTGGTTTTGAGTGTAACGATTTTCTTGTCCCCTGAAACCAGGTCCATGCTGATTTCTGTCTTGCGATTGTGTATCCGGCTCAGCGGCAGCACCACAAAGAATGAGCCCGATCCCTGACCTTCCTTTGCAACCGGAATAAAGGGTTTGCCAATGATTTCAACTTTCCCGTTCCCATCGGCGAGCCGGATTTGTATTTCCTGCGGATCAATGGTTTTGTTGATCAGTTTGATATTGTACAAATTGGAAATACTGTCTTTTCCCCGCTCCTGATACAACATACCCGGCGTACGCATGATCGTTGCATCAATATCCTTTCTTGTCAGTAATAAAACAGAAAGTATGCAAAGTACAAATGCGCAAAGACCGGTATAAAATTTCATCCGGGTGGTATAATGCAGGGGTTCACCATTTGCGATTGAATTCTCGGAAGCATACCGGATCAGTCCCCTGGGTTTGCCGATCTTATCCATGATATGGTCACAGGCATCAATACAGGCGGTACATCCCACACATTCCATTTGTACCCCGTTTCGGATATCGATTCCCGTAGGGCAAACTTTTACACACTGATGGCAATCAATACAGTCACCCAGCTGGTTTTCCTGGTTGAGTTTTGTATTACCCCTGGG